>JALUER010000022.1 GCA_027043825.1 Microcaldota archaeon | reverse complement strand
GGTAGGGTGATGAGTCCTCCGAAGAGCACCACAAAGAGGACGTGGAAGCCCGTGAGCAACAGGACGATCCTAACAGGTGTCCAGCGCCCTGAGGATCTCGTTCTCATCGCAGCTCACCTTCTTCCCGCAGATGACGAGGAGGGGCTCCCCCTCGAAGCCGTAGTAGACGGCGAGGGTCTTCGCCATTTCCACGTTCTCCTCTATGATGAAGGGGAAGACCACGAAGTTCTCCTCCTCCTTCAGGGAGTCCAGGAGCTTCCCGCAGTCCACGGCCCCCCTCGGGGCGAGGTATAACACGGGAGGGTCCAGGTTACACCTCTTCCAGGCGTCCTTGTAGAGGGTGTAGTACTGGTAGAGGAAGAACTCATATTGGTCTAAAATCTTCGGGTCGTAATTTCCTTCCTCGAGCCGGTAGGGGAGAAGTTCCCTGTAGGGTTTCACCAGCTCCTCGTATCGCTGTATCCACTTCCCCACCATCTCACAGGTGTCTGGAGCCGTCACCACGGTCTTCGTCACAGTTCTCTGGGGGAGGAGCGTGTAGCCCACGTAGACCCCGGCCGCGAAGACGACGAGGGCGATCAGACCAGAGAGTACCAATCCCCACGCCTTATCCATGGTTCACCACCTTCTCCGTGGGATCCCAGCGGAGGGGAAGTCCCAGCGACGCCTTTACCACCCCCTTCCACGTGAACACAAACCAAAAGGCCATGTTTAGCAGGTAGCTGAAGACCTTCCTGGATAGGGGGTAGTTCACACCATCTCTCCTCATCTGTAGGAACCCTATGGTAGCCAGCGGAAGCACCCCGATGACGTACGCTGCCGTGGCGACCGCGAGGGGGATGCCCGGGGAAGGAAGGAAGAGCATGGAGAGGAGGGAGAGGATGAGGTAGGCCGGAGTAATGACGTGGGCCGATAGGGCCGTGAGGAAGAGCACCGCCACCGCGGGGTTTATCTTCCCACTCTTCAGCGTGGAGATTATGATCTGGGCAGATCCGTAGCCCCACCGCTCCAACTGCTTCCCCATCTCGGTCAGGGAGATGGGCTGGGAGACGTACACCCCCGTTCCCGTGTAGTACCTGACCTTCCCACCCCTCTCCATCACGTCCAGGGCAAACTTGAAGTCCTCCGCTATGAAGCGCTCGTCAAAGCGAAGCCCCTTCAACACGTCGCTCCTCACCAGGAAGCCCGAGCCGAAGACGAGGCCCGCGTCGAAGAAGTTGAGCACGGGGGTAACCAGTTTCTGGAAGACAGCTGCGTAGACCCAAGAGAAGTAGGAGAGTAGATCCCCGTGGATTCCCGGGTAGGGCCTCCACTCCGTTTGAAGGACATCCACGGGGTTCCTTTCCAGGTAACCCTCCACCACACTGAAGAAGTCCTTTGGGACCGACGCGTCCGCGTCCAGGAAGAGCACGTAGTCGTACCTGTCAAGATCAAGTCTTTCCAACGCCCTGTTCAGGTTCCAGGCCTTGTAGCCTCCCCTCTCCATCCATACCCACTCGGCCCCGTACCGCCTGCACACCTCCCCATTTCTCCTCTTTACCTCTTCCCTGTCGGAGGTGTCCAGGACTATGACATGGTCCGCTCCCGCTTCCACACTGCTCTTCACGGAGGGACCCACGTCGTCGTTGTAGGTGGGGATTACCACCGCGAACTTCATCCGTCCGCTTCCCCGGAAGACCCTTTCCCTCCTGGATGTGAGGAAGGACGCCACGTAGACCACGAAGTACCATATGGCCACCAGGCTACCGAGTACCAGGAGGGCCAGTGCCGCCTTGGGCAGGAAGAACTCCATGAAGGAAGCGATCTCTTTCAGCACCAAAGAAAAATGGGGAGGCTTTCCTTAAATTTCTCACGGTCTTACCGTGAAGACCACGGCCTTCTTACCCTTCCCCTTGTTCTCCTTCTTGAGGAAGACGATCTCCCCGATCTCGCCCGTCCTCCTCACGTGGGGCCCGCCGTCCGCCTGGATGTCCACCCCCGGTATCTCTACGATCCTCCAGACGGGGATGTCCGGCGGGTTTCTCCCAGCCAGCTTCACGATCCCCGGTATCTTCAGGGCCTCCTCCCTGGGCAGGTAGTATACCTTCACGGGCAGATCCCTCTTCACGATCTCGTTGGCCTCCTGGAAGACCTCCTCTATCATTTCCGGGGTAAGCTTTTCCACGTTGTAGAGGTCCTTGGACTTCTCTGCCGTTATATGGCCTCCCGTTACCAGGGCCCCGTACTTCTCGTAGAAGACCGCCGAGACGATGTGGGACGCCGTGTGGAGCCTCATTTGGCGGTACCTGTTCTCCCAATCGATGATGCCCCTTACCTCCATCCCCTCTTCGATACCCTCCGTGGACTCCAGGAGGTGTAGGACGTCCCCCTCAACCTTCCTGGCCCCAATCACCTTCATCTCTCCTACCGGGGTGATGAGAATGCCTCTGTCACCTTCCAGCCCTCCAGCCCGGGGGAAGAAGGCCGTCTGATCAAGGAAGACACCCTCCTCGGTTACCTTCACCACCTTCGCCTCGAACTCCCTCAGATAAGAGTCGTCCAGGTAGAGCTCCTTCACCATACTCCTACTCTCCCCTGAAACCTTTATATCGGGACCGCTTCACCCTCTCGTCCCCCACGATCCTCAGGTA
Organism: Microcaldota archaeon; assembly: GCA_027043825.1. Classification (GTDB taxonomy): domain Archaea; phylum Iainarchaeota; class Iainarchaeia; order JAADDC01; family JAADDC01; genus WANZ01. Next base: position 2,569 of record JALUER010000022.1, on the reverse strand, counting down.
GGCCCAGTAGAGGGGGTAGTAGTCCTCCACGAAGATGTCCATGGTCCTCCGATAGGCACTAAGCACTTCCTTTATCACCGTGCCCCAGTCGAATCTCCTCTCCACACTTTTCCTCCCATACTTCCCCATCCTCTCCCTCAACCCCTCGTCCTCCAACAACAGCTTCGCATACTTCACGATCTCCTCGGCACTCCCTGCTAAAAACCCGTTCTTCCCGTGCTCCACATAGTCCCTCACCCCTCCGTAACCATCCACCACCACAGATACCCCCGTGGCCAGCGCCTCGAGGGTGGCGATCCCAAAGGCCTCGTACTTCGTGGGGGAGACGTAGACGTCCGTGGCCCACAGGTACTCCCGCACCTTCTCCCGGGGGAGCTTCCCCGTTAGGACGAGGGACCCTTCCAGACCGTACTTCTTTACCTTCTCCTCTATTTCCTCTCTAAGGGGACCGTCGCCAATGAGCACGTAAGTGATACCGTCTCTTACGATCTCCCGGGCTATCTCGGGCACCAGGTGGGCCCCCTTCTTCTTCGTGAACCTGAGGACCGTTGTTATCACGGTGCCCTCCAGCCCGAGCCTCTTCTTTACTTCTTCCTTGTCCTCTGGGGGCCTCCAGTAGTCCATGTCTAGCCCGTTGGGCACCACGAAGACCGGCCGGTTCTTTAACTTGTCCCCCAGGAGCTCCTCTGTTTCTTTCTTCACCGCCTTACTCACCGCTATGAAGCTCGTCACTCGCCCCAGCGAGCTCCTCAGAATGAGTAGGGAGACAGGGTGAAGGGAAGACCGATCTACAAGTGAGTGGTTCGTTATGGTGCTCGGTACGCCCCGTATGCCGGCGGATAGATTGGCAACCGCCACCGCCAAGGGAGAGTAGATGCTGTGGGCGTGGGTGAAATCGAACTTCTCCCTCTTGTAGAGCCGGTTGATGTCTCTCAGTAAAAGGGGCCCCATGGTGACGTGATACTTCTCCAGGGTGAAGAAGCCCCTGAAGCGGTGAACGGGGTAGGGGAGCTCCTCGTCGGGGTAGTCGCCCTCCTTGGTTATGATGTGTACCTCGTGTCCCAGCTTCGTTAGCTCCCTGGCGAGCTCGTCCACGTGGTACTCTATTCCTCCAAAGCTGGGGAAGAACCAGTCCGTCGCAAGCGCGATCTTAAGGCTCTCCATACCTCAGATCCTCCTGCGTGGGTGAGGACGAGGAACCCCACCACCGAACTTAAGACATAGGAGATGAATCGTTCCAAAAGGGTTGCGGCCACTGCTTTCTGGGCGGGCACCCCCAAGAGGAGGAAGGTGCCAACGAGCCCCCCTTCCACGAAGCCGACCGCCCCCGGCGTGAAGCCTACCATACCGAAGAGGAAGTTGGCCACCGAGAGGACAACGATGTCCCACCACCCCAGGTTTATTCCCACCGCCAGGGTAACCAGCTTCAGCCGGAGGACGTCTAAGACCCTGAAGAGGGAGCTCAGGAGAAACACGGCGAGGTTCAGTTTGAAATTCCTTTTGAGCGAGGCCACGGACTTCACTTCCTCCTTCGTGAGCCTGAACTTCCCCGTCTTCGACACCCACTCCACGATGTTCTCCCACTTCCACCAGAGGTAAATTAAGAGAAGCACGCCGAGAAAGGTGACGGAGAAGTGGAAGTTGGCAAGGTAGAGGGCTCCCAGGAGGATCATGATGAGGTGGGGGAAGGCTTCGATGAGCCGCTCGTAGAGGACGCTGGCTGTAGCGATGGCGGTGGATATCTTATGCTTCTTTCTCAGCCAGAGGATCCGTAAGACCTCCCCTCCGCTCCTGCTCATGGGCGTTATGTTGTTGATGAAGATGGACGCTATCATGGCCTTCACGAGGGAGGAGAAGGGCACTCTCTTCTTCAATGCTTCCAGGACAAGCTTCCAGCGGTAGGAGTAGAGAACGGCGCTGATGTAATAGACGAGGATGGCCAGAAGGATGTAGACTATGCTGATGGGGGTTAGGTTGTAGGGCAGGGGTTCCATGCTACGGAAGATTTGAAAAGAAGGGTTTAAGGGAGGGCATGGGTTAAATACGGGATACAACCAGATCCTATGGAATGGAGAAAAGGATTAGAAACGTTGTTATAAGGTATATAAAAGTAAAGCGTGCCCTAACAAAGAGTTCCCTCGGCTTCTACACCCTGAACCACTACGTGGGCTGCACCCACGCCTGCGAATACTGTTACGCCAAGCTCTATGCCAGGAAGTTCTACGGTATGGAGGAATGGGGCGGCCTCGTTCTTGTAAAGGAGAACGTTCCTAAGCTCCTTAGAAAAGAAGCAAAGAGAGGAATGCACGTCTGGTTATCCTCAATGTCTGACCCCTACCAGCCTGTTGAGGGGTTGGAGGGGCTTACTCGCAGGGTGATCGGGATCCTTGGAGAGAAAGGGGCCAAAATAGACATCCTTACCAAGAATCCCCTTGTTTTAAGGGATCTGGACCTGCTGGTGAAGTATGGGGCAACGGTGGGCTTTACGATCATCTCGACGAAGCCCCACCCCCTCGAGAAGAACGCTCCCCATCCCCGGCGCAGAATTGAAGCCCTCAAAAAGCTCAAG
>JALUER010000021.1 GCA_027043825.1 Microcaldota archaeon | reverse complement strand
CTTCATCCTCTCCTGTAACTACTCATCCAAGATCATAGAGCCCATCCAATCCAGGTGTGCCCTCTTCCGCTTCAAGCCCCTGAGGGATGACCAGATAAAGGAGAGGCTCAGGTACATTGCCCAGAGCGAGGGATTGAAGATCGATGAGAAGGCCCTGGACGCGCTGGTTTACATCGCCGAGGGAGACATGCGAAAGGCTATCAACACCCTCCAGGCAGCGGCTGCCATCACCACCGAGGTAACGGAGGACCTCATCTACCAAGTGGCTGCCAGGGCCAAGCCCCAGGAGCTCAAGAAGATGATGACCGAGGCCCTGAAGGGCAACTTCTTCGCTGCCAGGGAGATGCTGAACAAGCTCATGATAGACTACGGGATGAGCGGGGAGGACATCATCCGCCAGATGCACAGGGAGGTCTTCTCTCTGGAGGTCCCCGACAGGCTGAAGGTGAAGCTCATAGACCTCATCGGGGAGTACGAGTTCAGGTTAGTGGAAGGGGCTAACGAGAGGATCCAGCTGGAGTCGTTGCTGGCCCAGTTCCTGCCCCTTGGAAAAGAGATAAAATAACCCGACTATTTTTCTTCACACCTTCCAAACAACCCGACTTTTTAGTATTTCGCTCCACTTTGTTTTCGTGTACGTCCCACGGGAGTTAGAAGAAGAGGTAAGGAAATACCTGGGTGGAAGGGAGTACATATTCATAGAGGGAGCCCGTCAAGTAGGAAAGAGCACCCTCATGAAAGAACTGTACAGGGAGATAAGGGAAGAAAAGGCTGGGTAAACCTTGACCGAATAGAAGAGAGGGAAGCCTTTGTGAATGGTCCTGATCTCTTCCTGGAGAAACATCTGCCGGAGGGTGGCTTCCTCTTCTTAGATGAGGTCCAAAGGGTCGAGGGCATAGGGGAGATCCTGAAGATCCTCTTTGACGAGAGGGAGGACATACGAGTAGTTGCCAGTGGTTCTTCCTCCCTTAGGTTAAGGGAAGACGTTGCTCCGTTTCTTGTGGGCAGGGCCCTTTTCTTCACCCTTCATTCCTTTTCCTTCCAGGAGTTTCTAAGGTACAAAGACGATGGGCTTGCGAGGATCCATGAAAGAAATAGGGAGACCTTTAGATCTATTCTTAAGGGCGAAGAAGTGGAGATAAAAGATGTTTATAGGGAAAGCTTCCAGAGATACCTAAAGGAGTACCTGAGCTATGGCGGTTATCCCCGGATCGTCCTGGAAGAAGACGAAGAAAAGAAGCAGAAGCTCCTTTCCTCACTCATAGAGCTCTACATTGAAAGGGACTTTTCTCGAAATGTAGGATCGGTTTCCAGGTTTCTTACCACGCTAAAGTACATAGCGGGTATTGAAGGGGGGCTTGTTCACATATCTTCCCTTTCCACGGACCTGGGTCTTTCAAAGAAGGAAGCAGAAAGGTATATTGAACTACTGGAAAGAACCTACATACTCAAGAGGGTTAGGCCCTTCCACACGAACGTCCCATCAGAACTTCGAAAGTCCCCGAAAATATACTTCTACGACAGGGGGATCAGAAACGGCTTACTGGGGATGCACGACGGGGTGGTTAGGGGGGAAGACCTCGAAGCTTTTGTGTTCGGGGAGTTGACAAGAATGGGTTATGAGGCGAAGTTCTGGAGGACGAAACACGGAGCAGAAGTAGACTTTGTAGTAAAGGAGGGAGATCAGCTCATCCCAATAGAAGTAAAGCTTGGTAGTAGAAGTCTACGAAGTCTCTTCTCCTTTATGAGGAAGTATGGGACTAAAAGGGCTGTTGTAGTTACGTTCCAAGCCCCTGGGGTAAGGGAAATAGACGAGGGAATGATTTACTTCTTACCTCCGTGGTTCCTCTAAACCTGTAACTTTTGAAAACTTCTTCCATTTTTTCCTGGAACTTTTGAAAGACCTCTTTCAAAAGTGGAAGGTTTTTATGAACACCTCTCCAATACTTCCCGCAGCCTCTTCCTTCCCGCTTCTCCACAGCGTAGGAGGTACTCCACGACGGAGGCCAGGAGAACCATCCCCTCATCCCCTACCTTTTCCCTGAGGGGGAGATAAGAGACGAGCTTCTCCATCTCACTGTCCCCCAGGGCCCGGGCAAGGGCAAGGAGATCCTTCTTAGCCATCTCCAGGTACTGGTTCCTCCTCTTCTCTAGCTCTTCCAGGAATCTTCTTCCCTTCTCAGTCAACTCGTACTTATCCCTCTTCTGCACGAACCCCCTCTCCTCCCACCAGCGAAGAAGGGGATAGATGGATCCGGGATAGGCATGCCCGAGGATCTCCTCCACCTTCTTTCCTATCTCGTAGCCGGAGAGGGGCCCCTTCTCGAGGAGCCTCAGGATGAGAAACTTGAGGGCAGGGGTCTTCACTATACTATCGTACTATGATATCGTAATAAACGTTTCGGTGTAATCTTCCTCCGTGGAGGAGGTCGTCAGGCTGGAAGACGTGTGGAAGGTATATGGCAAGGGAGAGGCGGCAGTGACGGCCCTAAAGGGAATAGATTTGACAATTCACAGGGGCGAATACGTGGCCATAATGGGCCCTTCCGGATCAGGGAAGTCCACCCTTATGCACATCATGGGATTGCTCGACACGCCCACCAAGGGGAAGGTCTACGTGGGCGGGAGGGATGTGTCCTGGTTGGGAGAAGACGAGAGGGCCCTCCTGAGGAGGAACTACATCGGCTTCGTCTTCCAGACCTACAACCTCATCCCCACCCTCACGGCAATGGAGAACGTGGAACTCCCCATGATCTTCGCCGGCGTTCCAGAGAGGGAGAGGAAGAGGAGGGCAAGGGAGCTACTGGAGAAGGTCGGACTGGGCGACAGGGTGAACCACCTTCCCTCCCAGCTCTCGGGGGGACAGCAACAGAGGGTGGCCATAGCTCGGGCCCTGGCCAACGACCCGGACCTCATACTGGCCGACGAGCCAACGGGCAACCTGGACAGCAAGACCGGGGAGAGGATACTCGATATGTTTGACGAGCTCCACGACGAAGGAAGGACCCTCGTCATAGTCACCCACGACGAGGAGGTGGCCAAAAGAGCCGAGAGGATCGTTAGAATAAGGGACGGAAAGATAGAGGAGGTGATAGGATGAAGAAATTGTTCCCCCTTGTCGTGCTATTGCTCTTACCCCTGGGATTTGCCCTTTCCGTGAGCGTCAAAACCATTCCGGCGCTCCTCAAGCCCGGGACGAGCGGCATAATGATTATCGAGGTCTCCTCCGCAACCCCAGCCAAGGGACTTCGGTTGGACGTGCCGGAGGCTCCCTTCTTGGATTTAGAGAAGGAAGGGTATTCCGTTGACCTCGGGGACATCTCATCCGGGACGGTATCCCATACCCTCGCCTTCAGCGTCCCCGAGAACGTGAAGCCCGGCATCTACGTGCTCCCCCTCGTCATACGATACGAGGACCTGAGCGGCAACGGCTACGAGGAACACTTCGTCCCCACGGTGGAGATCTCCTCCGGCGAGGACGTGAAAGTGGAGTTCCCCTCCCAGGTCTTTGGAAACGTAAAGAAGACGGTGACCATTACCATCACTAACGGGGGAGCGGAGATCTACGGGGCCAAGCTCCTCGTCCCAGACGCGGTGGGAAGTGGAGAGGTTTACCTGGGCGACATCCCACCAGGCGAGACGGTGAAGAAGGAGGTTACCCTTCTCCCGGTCTGTGACGGAGGGGTCTACAGGACCACCATCACCCTGACAGGATATCGGGGAACGGGCCCCTTCTCCGAGGAATTCAACTTCTCGTCCGTCTGTATACCCCCGAGGAACACCATCGATGTGGAGTTTAACATACCGGAAAGGGCAGGGAAGGGTGAGGAAACCACCTATCTAATCCTCAGGAATTACTCGGACGTGGCGGTGGGGCCCGTGGACGTCGTGGTGAGCGGGGAAAACGTGAGGATTGGCGGAAAGTCTTCCTTCCATATAGACTCGCTGGACCCCTCTTCCTCCGTTTCGTTCCCCGTGACCTGGAGGTTAGAGAAAGCCGACGAGGAGGGAAGGATCGTGGTAGAGGTAACAAGGGATGGTATGACGTCCACCTACACCTACTCCATCCTCCCACCCGAGGAGGTGAACTTCTCCGTCTACCTCTCGGGTCTTCCCAAGTGGGAGGGCAGTCTGGTGAAGATGAGTGTGGCGGTGGCCAACACGGGAACCACCACGGCCCAGAACGTCTTCGTGGAGGTGGAAGGGGATGGTGTTCTTGGAGGCAAGAGCCTGCTGGGGGATCTCTCGCCCGGAGACTACGACACGGTGTCGTTCTACGCGTCAACCACGGAGCTGGACAGGGTGCGGGTAAGGGTATACTACTATGAGGGAGGTGAGAGGAAGGAAAGCCTCTACGAGGTGCCCGTGAGTGTTCCCAAGCGATCCAGCGGCGTTCTTCCCTGGCTGGCACTGCTCGTCGTGATAGCCGCCGGCATCTGGTGGTACAGGGGGAGGAAGGGGTGAGGGACTACCTTTCCCTCGCCTACAGGGGGCTGAAGAGACAGCCCCTCCGCTCCTTCCTCACCGTCTTTGCCATAGTGGTGGCCATGGGGGCCATCTTCGTATTAGTATCCCTCACCCAGGGCCTGAAGGACACCGTGGTAACGGAGCTCAGCAAGTTAGGCACCAACAGGATCATCGTGGTCCCTGGGACGGTCCTGGGGGTAAACGTCGGTGGGGACTACCTCACGGAGGAGGACCTCAGGGCGGTGGAGGGGGTCCCTGGCGTGAGGTACGTATTGGGGCTCCAGAGGAGTGCCTTGACCCTCGAGTGGGGCGGGGAGGAGAAGCCCGTGGTCGTCTCTGGCGTGGACCCAGAGGCCTTTGAGAAGTCATACCAGTCACTCCTCGGCGCGTACATAGAGGAGGGCCGTTCCCTCGAAGCCATCGACCGGTCCCGTCACGTAGCGCTCCTTGGCTACTCCGTAGCCCACGGGCTCTTCGAGAAGAACATCCACGTGGGGAACACCGTGAGGATAGGGGGCGTCCCCTTCCGAGTAGTAGGGATCATGAAGAGGACCTATTCCCCCCTGGACTCCTTCGTGCTCATCCCCGAGAGGGCCTACAAAGAGCTCGTTCCAGGAGAAAGTAAGTACGTCAGGATTCTCGCGCTGACAGCCGAGGGGACTGATGTAGAAGAGGTGAAGGAGAGGATAGAGAGGAGGCTCAAGTCCCTCCACGGTGGGGTGGAAGACTTCACCGTCCTGACATCCCAACAGGCCTTCCAGAGGGCTGTCAACATAATAAACCTTGTCTCCGCATTCCTCATAGTCATCGCAGTCATATCCCTGGTTATAGGATCTCTTGGAATAATGAACACAGTTTACATGAACGTGGTGGAGCGGACGAGGGAGATAGGCATCATGAAGGCGGTGGGGGCCACCGGGCGGCAGATCGGAGGATTATTCGTCCTCGAAGCCGGGATCCTCGGAGTACTCGGCGGGGTCTTTGGTACCATCCTGGGAACGGCGGCCGTACTGGTCGCCCAGTTCATCATAAGGGGTTTCCTCGACACCTACACCGCGTACCTGTCCCCCCTCCTTTACGGAGCCGTAGTGCTGGTATCCTTCCTGGTTGGAGTGGTGGCAGGATACTTACCTGCCAGGAGCGCCGTCAGACTTGACCCGGTGGAGGCCCTGAGAAGATGAAGGAGCTGGCGACGATTGCCCTGAAGGGGCTGAAGGGAAGGACGACAAGAACCGTGATCACCGTGGCAGCCATAGTGATAGGAATATCCGCCGTGGTTCTACTAATTTCCATAAGCAAGGGCTTCGAGGCCTCCGTGAAAGCTCTCTTCGAGGAATTCGGCTCCGATACAATAATGGTCATGGGAGGTAGCGGTATAACTTCCTTGATGTACGCTCCTATGCCCCTCACCGAAGAAGATCTAAAGGCGGTTCAGAGGGTTCCGGGAGTGGACTACGCGACGGGTGTATACGCCAAGACCCTTCCGGTGGAGTACAGGGGCGTAGAAAAAGCCGTCGTGGTCTACGGCATGGAGCCGAGGGCCCTGGAGACCCTCTACGGTAAGATAATCGAGACCTACATTGAAGAGGGGAGGGTGTTCAGGAGGGACGGCGCCAGGGAGGCGATACTGGGTTATTCTGTAGCCCACGACCTCTTTGGGGACGACGTGAAGGTGGGCCACACCATTGAGATCAACGGGGTTAAGTTCAGGGTGGTGGGTGTCCTGAGGAGAATAGGGGACTCGGCGGACGACCTGAGCATAACCGTTCCGTCGACGTCCTTCGAGGAGGTGGCCGGAAAGCCCGGCTACGTCATGATCGTTGCCAAGTTAAAGGAGGGGAGCGACCCGGCGGAGGTAGGAGAGAAGATAAGGCGGGAACTGAAGCGGAGGAGGGGCACCGAGGACTTCACGGTTCAGACATCGGAGGACCTGATGAACCAGATAAACAGTATCTTAGCAGTCATAGGGGCCATCGTGCTGGCCATAGCCGGTATATCCCTCTTCGTGGGCGGTGTGGAGATCATGAACACCATGTACATGAGCGTGGCGGAGAGGACGAGGGAGATAGGCATCATGAAAGCCGTTGGAGCAACGAGGACACAGATAATGACAATCTTCCTCCTGGAGGCGGGCCTCATAGGCGTGGTGGGAGGGATCATCGGGGAAGGGCTCGCCGTGGGGCTATCGGTGCTCGTAGAGAAGAGTATACAGGGGGCCCTCGGGATGACCTACTACCACGTCTCCCTGGACCCCCTACTGCTCGTCGGGGCGGCCGCCTTTTCCTTCCTCATGGGGGTGGTAGCAGGCTACCTCCCTGCCAGGAGGGCGGCGGAGCTGGACCCGGCGGTGACCCTCCGCTACGAATGATTTTTATGGAGGATCCCTCCTATCTTCCCGTGGGTGGTGGACTTTATCTCCCGGCCTAATTCTTTGAGTAAATCCAGGAGGTGGTGTAGATGGACATAGAAAGGAGGGTGGAGCTCATAGTATCGCCTCCAGCGGAGGAAGTAATAACGAAGGAAGAGCTGAGACAGTTGCTGGAGGTGGAGGATCACCCGAAGGCCTACGACGGTTTCGAGCCGTCCGGTATACCCCACATAGCCACGGGGCTCATGAGGGCCGAGTACGGGAAGGACCTGGAGAGGGCCGGTGTAGACTTCGTCGTGCTCCTGGCCGACTGGCACGCCTACCTCAACAACAAGCTGGGCGGCGACCTGGATAGGATCCGGGAGGCCGGGGAGTTCTTCGCCAAGGTCTGGGAGCTCCTGGGTTGGGAACCCCGGATCGTCTGGGCCTCGGAGCTCGTGGAGGACACCGACTACTGGGCAACCCTGCTAAAGATCTCCAAGGAGGTAACGGTGGCCAGGATAAGGAGGGCCGCCCCCATCATGGGAAGGAAGGAGACCGAGATGCAGCACGCGTCCTTCCTCCTCTACCCCCTCATGCAGGCCACCGACATCAAGATGCTGGACGTGGACATCTGTCAGCTCGGTATGGACCAGAGGAGGGTAAACGTGATGTACAGGGAGGTAGCAGAGAAGCTCGGCTGGAAGAAGCCCGTTCTCGTACACCACCACCTCCTCATGGGTCTCCAGGCAGGGAAGAGGATGGACTACACGAGGGAAGAGGACCAGCTGGAGTTCAAGATGAGCAAGAGCAAGCCAGAAACGGCCATATACGTCACCGATTCCCCGGAGGACATCCGGAGGAAACTGAAGAACGCCTACTGTCCGGCGGGGGAGGTGGAGAACAACCCGGTTATTGACATCGTGAGGCACATCATCCTGAGGAGGCCTGGGATGGAGTTGGAAGTTGAAAGGCCAGAGAAGTACGGCGGGGACGTCGTCTACACCTCCTTCGAGGAGCTGGCCAGGGACTTCCGGGAGAAGAAGCTCCATCCCCTCGACCTGAAGAACGCCGTGGCGGAGTGGCTCATAGAGAAGCTCGAGCCGGTGAGGAAGTACGTAGAGAAGCACCCCGAGGTAAAGGAGATTATGAGGAGGGTGACAAGGTGATCTACACGGGAACCGGCGACGAGGGAAAGACCTGGGTAGGAAGGTTAAGGGTAGACAAGGACTGCGAGTTCGTGGAGCTGGTGGGAGATCTCGACGAGACTGTGTCCCTCTTGGGGGTGGTTCTCTCGGAAGGGGGACCAGAGGAGCTGGAAGAGGTCATAAGGGTCCTCATGGACGTCTCCTCCTACATAGGGACGGGTGGAAAGAAGTATCCAGGGGTGGACGTCAGGGAAATGGAGAAGAAGATCGACGAGCTCTGGAAGGAGGCAGGACCTATAAATAAGTTCATACTCCGTTTCACAGACCCCGTGGCAGCCAAGATACACCTCGCCCGGGCGGTGCTGAGAAGGGCAGAGCGGAGCTACGTGAATGCCATGAAGGTTCGCCCCTGGATGGACAGGGCCGTCCTTAAACTCCTCAACCGACTCTCAGACTACCTCTTTGCCCTGGCAAGGGCCGTGAACAAGAGGAACGGCGGGAAGGAGGTGTACTATTAGCATGGCTAGAAGGAAAAACGTCGTCCTAATCGTACTCGATACATTGAGAAAAGACTATGGTGATAGATATATTTGGCCCCTTTTGAAAAAGTATGGTTTCAAGAAGTATGACAATGCAGTATCTACAGCCCCTTGGACAACGCCATCTCATGCATCCATGTTAACAGGTCTTTATCCGTCACAGCATGGGGCACACCTGACTAAAAAAGATACGCTCCTTACAGTGAAGCTAAACGCGAGTAGGCTTCCATTCTTTCTTCCCAGAGAACTCAAAGAACTCGGATACACTACGTACTTGTTTTCTGCTAACCCACTATTATCAAAGGAAACAGGGTATCTTTTTGATGTTGAAGACGTTAAGGTAGACTTCTTAGATAGAATAAATCTAAAGATTGGGCAGCTCATAAAAACTGAGGATGCTAAACGGTTCAGAGAAACCATGATTAAGCATGGGGCACGCTCTGAACCATACTGGAAAAAGGTTTTCTTTTTGTTAAGAGAAGGAGAAGTAAAGATCTTGCTAAAACTAGGCCTGGTAGAAGTGCTCAAAACTTACGTAAATACACTACGGCTAATAAGTTCCCCTCTAACTGGATGGCCGCTGGACAAGGGAGTAACGTATTTATTGAGGAGAATTAAACACACTACGTATAGAGAACCTTCTTTCCTTTTGATAAACCTTATAGAAGCACACGAGCCCTACCGATGGGTATTATTTGCAGATGCCTATAGAAACAGATTTGTCAACGGAAGACTAAACAGTAATGTGGTACGCAAGGCCTACGAGAAGTCAGTTATATATTTAGCTAAACACGTAAAAACTCTTGCAGAGCTCCTCATTTCAGAGTTAAATAACCCCATAATAATCATTACATCTGATCACGGGCAGTTATTAGGAGAGAATGGAGCCTTTGGACATAACAGCTACCTTCACGATGAACTCATCAGAGTGCCCCTATATATTTATGGTATACAGGCCAAGACAGATTCTTGGCTCTCCCTTCGAAGAATTTACGACATCTCCAAAGCTGCCGCTCAAGGAAAAGATGTTATAGATGTATCGGAAAAGACCGTCTTCTCTGAGCTGTTTCTTTGTCATGAGAAAAAACCTAAGGGGGTTGTATCTGTTCCATGCCACAGGATCGCTGCCTATCAAGGCCCCTGGAAAGTTGTATACGATGTAAAAGAAGGATCTGTAGTCCACAAGATAAGCTACGACGGAAGCATGGTAAATGAAAGAAAACTCGTTGAAGAGATTAAGAATTTTCTCAAGAAGTCGAAACTAATCAGGATAAGAAGGGTATTTACCCGAGGAAGCTAGAAGGTAGCTGAAATAATTAAATACATTCAACAATTATCCCGGATCCTTTGAGAAAATTTCGAGAATTATCCGGGTTAGAACTCGCACTTGCTCCACCCGCACTCCGGGTTTATACAGGTGTAGCAGCCGTTCTCTACCACCAGCGTCCGCTTTCCACAGACCGGACAGACCGCCAACTTGTCCTCCTCCACCTCCTTCTTCTCTTCACTCTCTCCCAGGCCGAGGGTGAATGTAAGGATGGTCTCCTGCTTTGCCGGGGTCTCCTTGGGCGGTTCCATGACGCCAAACTCGGAGAGGAAGGTCTGGATGGTGTCGGCGAGCTTGTTGTAGAACTCGTCATTGATGGAGCGGAGCTCCTTGAGGAGGACGCCATAGGGTACCCTTGCCCGCAGGGAGAGGGCAAGGAGGGTAGAAACAGCGGAGAGCTCCCTGGCAAGGGAGAGGTCGTTGGAATGGAGGACGATGTCGTAGACGACTGGAATGCCCTCCTCTACCTTGTAGGAGATAAGGACGTGTACCCTGTCAATCATGTAGGACTTGGCGTCCAGCTCGGAGGGCCTTTCAGAGAGTTCCGCAAACTCTGGCACCTCCCCAGCTACTTCTACCACTTCCTCGTAATATGGCACGTCACTCCTTAACCTTATGAGGATCTCGGACGTAGTATCCCCTCCTTTATGGCATGGTAAACAGTGGAGAGCCTTCCATCCGGGAGGACGATAACGGTGTCACCAAAGACCTCGTATACCCTATCCCCATCGTATATCTTGAACTTCCTGTCCTTGTACTCCTGGAACTCAGTCTTCTTACCCTCTGTGATGAGAACTGCGAACCTGGACCCCTCTCTGTATACCGTTATACCCTTCAGGCCGTGCTTCCAGGCGGCCCGGTAGATGTCGCCCACTACTTCGGGGTGTATGTCCTCCGGAAGGTTCACGGTGGAGGAAATGGACCCGTCTACCCACCTCTGGATAACACCCTGGATCTCCACCCGTTTGAGGGGGTCGATGACGTGGGCCGTTCGGAAGAAGTACGGCGGAAGGATCTTCTTCAGGTCTTCCTCACCCTTCGCCATCTGGGCGGCCTCGTTGAGGCCGTGGAGGTCCAAGTAGGCCTGGGCTATGGGGTGGAAGACCTTGAAGTACCTGTCCTTCTCTATGGCCTCCGTTCTCCTGATGTAGTAGAGGGCGAAAACAGGTTCGATACCGGAGGAGAGCCCCACGTAGTTCTTCCCGTTGAGGCGGAGAGCTAAAGTAGAGTTGGAGGTGTTACCGGTGGGGGCAATGGCCATCACCGTCACGTTCCGGAGGCCCTTCTCCCGGATGATCTCCTGGACGTCCGGGTCGAGGCGTGGATAGTAGGGGTTCCTGGACCACTTCTCAGAGTCCCAGAGGGGGAAGGTACCCTTCTCCTCGGCTATGAGGGCCGAGTTCCTGTAGGCCTCGTTCATATAGGTTCTCATCACCTTCTCCACGAAAGCGATGGCCTCATCGCTGTCGTATTCCATTCCAAGGGCTATGAGCATATCTGCAAGACCGAGAACACCGGCTCCTATCCTCCTTAGCACCGCCATGGCCTTCCTCTGGTCCTCCAGTGGGTGCATGTGGATGTTCCACTCCACCACGTTGTCCAGGAACCGGACGATGGTGGCAACGGCCTCCTTGAACCTCTCCCAGTTGAAGGAGGCGTTGGGGGTGAGGGGCTCGTCAACGAAGGAGAGGAGGTTGAGGGAGGAGAGGACGCAGGCACCCCCATGTTCTAAAGGCACCTCTCCACAGGGGTTCGTCCCCATAATGGGAACGCCTATATAGTTGGAGGGAGAGTACCTCGTCATGCGGCTCCAGAAGATGAGACCCGGCTCGGCGGACTTCCAGTTGGACTCCACAAAGACGTTCCAGATATCCCGTGCTTTAACGAGCTTTTTTATGCTGCCTGTATTGGGCGATCCGAAATAGAGCAAAAAGTCACCGGAGTAGCGGACGGCCAGGTCGTAGGGGGCGTCGATCTCGATGACGTAGTCACCGTAGACGTCTCTCTTCATGGGATCGTCCAGCTCCTCCTTAAGGACCTCCACGCCGTACTTCTTCCGGAGGTAACGGTTCAGGGAGTGGACATCGTCGAAGACGGCTTCTAACTCGTAGTCGTTCGGATCTTTAGAGGGGATGCCGTAGGAGTAGTGCCAGTCCCTGTCCTGATAGACGTCCATGGTCTTTCCCTTCACCTTCTTCCGATAGAGGAGGACCTTGTCCGGCCCGTACTTGTCCTGCTCTTCCAGGGCCATGAAGAACTCGTCCGTGAACTTGACGGATATGTTGGCAAACCGGATCTGGATGTTGTTTATGACGGCCCTCTCGATCTCCTTGAGCTCGTCCTCCGTGAACTTTCCGCTCATCCTTATCTCGTTCATGATCATGTTCGTCCACCAGTCCGGGTCCCTCTTCACCCGGATGAACTTGATGACGTCGGGGTGCTTCACGTCTATGGTGATCATGAGGGCGCCCCTTCGCCCCTCTTGACCGATGATGCCGGTGGTGAGGGAGTAGAGGTACATGAAGGATGTGGGGCCCGTGGAGGTGTTGGAGGCGTTGTGGACGGGAGATCCGGATGGTCTAAGCGGGGAGACGTCCGTTCCTACACCTCCCCCGTAGGAGTAGGTCCTCGCCATCTGGTAGGAGGTCTTCCAGATCCCCTCTATGGAGTCCTCCTCGATCTGTAGAAAGTAGCAGTTGGACAGCGTCTTCAGCCGGTACAGGTCGCCGGCGCCCGTCCTTATCCTACCCGCTGGGGACAGAATGCCGTTGTACATGGCTCTATAGAACCTCTCTGCCCAGTAGGCCCCCCTTTCTAAGTCCTTCTCGGCGGCGGCGATGAAGGCGGCCACCCGGAGGAATAGATCCTCCGGCCTCGTCTCGATGTACTCCTCACCGTCCTTTGTTTTGAGGAAGTAGGCCCGCTTAAATATGGACTCGGCCAGGCTGTTCCCTCCCAGGTAGTCCTTGTCCACAGGGAGCCGCCCCTGGCTCCTAAGGAGCATGAGGTAGTAGTAGAGGAGCTTGTAGCGGCGGAGCATATCGGCAGGGAGCCGGTTGATAACCCTCTTGTGGGGGTTCCGGAACATGTACTCCATCTTGTAGAGCTTCTCGGCCTCTTCCTCACCGTAGCCAGCCCGTATGAGGTACTCTATGAATCTGGACCTCCCTTCTCCGTACCTCTTCTCCGCTTCGGAGACGAGTCCCTCGATCCCCTCGATGGTGATCTCTACCTCCATCGAACCCCCTCCCTACTAACCATCAACCTCCTATAAGAAGGTGTGGTTTGGATATCCAGGATACCTTTTAGAATGAGGGGGTGCGACTCCATTAGGAATCCGAACCTATACCTCCACCACTCCCTCCTCGACGAGGCGATCACAGACCCGGCAGACGTCCTCTCGTCTAAGCTCCCCCCTCAGGGCCTTCTCCACGAGGGCCTCTATTCCCCTCACCCTGATGTACTTGCCCCTCTTCCCGTGGAGATACTGGGAAACGGCGGCGGGGGTCATGCCAAGGAGTTCGGCTATTTCCTTCACCTTCAGGCCCCTCTTGTGGAGCTCCTCCACCAGGGCCCGCTTTATGATGGGTATGATGACCCTGCTCCTCCTTTCACACTCAAAGAGATCCACGTAATTATTGGGGTCGGGATTCTTAAATGAGATTCAGGAGTATATGGACCAGAGCAGGACGAGGGCCCAGATAAGCAGACCCCCGAGAAACACCTTGTCTTTCACCATGTGGAAGGCTTCTTCGGCCATATCAGGGTTTGACAGAGCTTCTCCATACCAACGAAAGAGAACGAAGGCCGCTATAGGGAGTGTTGTCAAAGTAACGATGGTCCTATGTTTAAGGATCGGAGAGGACTGTATATACAAGAGGTAGAGCAGAAGTAGGCCAACTGTTATCCCTGCTGCCAAAGATCGAAGACTTTCCTTGGAATAAAATGCAATAACTTTCCTCCCCTTGGATCCCCTTTCTATCTCCCCGTACCGCTTGAAGGTGGCTAGGAGCAGGGCGAGGAAGTAGGGAACCACGATGATCCAGTAGCTGGGATAGGCGTTTATGGCGTAGACGCCGGCAAGGGTTCGGATCAGGAAGTTCAGGGAGAGGTCTGCTATGTCAGCGAAGGGTACGTGCTTGAAGAAGAAAGAATAGAGGAGAGTATTAAGGAAAAGAGCGATTGCGAAGAGGAGGACGAGGGGGTTGACCTTTAGAGCGATTAGGAAACCGGTAGCGAGCAGGAAGAACGAGAAGATTATGGCAGACTTTTTTGAAACCCTTCCAGACGGGATGGGTCTGTTCTTCTTCTTGGGGTGCAACTTATCTTTCTCAGCGTCGATAATGTCGTTGAGGGCGTACATTCCCGAGGAAACGAGTGAGAGGGCCAGGAAGGCCATAACAGAGCCGACGAGAGCGTCCACATTGAAGAGTGTACCGCTAAAGAAGATGGCCAAGAAGACCACGAGGTTCTTGTACCACTGCCAGGGCCGGGCTAGTTCGATGTAGGGGTTCACGAAACAAAAGTAGCGTGGTGATGTTCTTAACAGAATTGGTGCTTCATTCTTCCGTGGATCTCAAAAGGGCCGTGATTGTCCTGGTGATAACTACAGTTCTGTTGTATATAGTATGGACAAATAGCGATATCTTGGTACAGTCACTTGATCTGTTGCTTAAAACAAACCCTGAAATCGTTTTATCCGCCCTCATTCTGACAACCTTCGAGTTCGTTCTCCAGGCCCAGAGGATGGCCCTCTTCTTCAACAAAGGACTCGAGAGCATCTTACCAGCCTATGCGGTGGGCCACTTCACCGCCTTCGTCTTCCCATCAAGAATGCTAGGCGAGGGTGCCCGGGCACTCTCCATGGCCAAGGTAGTATCAGAGTCTGCCCACAAGCTCGTGTCCTTCGTTTCCATTGAAAGGATGTTCGACGTAGTGTTGCTCCTCTCCCTTTCCTCGCTCCTTCTTTTAAAGTACTCTCCCCTTGCTCTCGTCTTGCCAGTGTTAGCCGTTCTTCTGTTTGTTTTCGTTCTTCGATACGATCCACTATTCAGGAAGCTTGAAAGCAAGTCTCCAGAACTGTTAAAGAGGTATCTCAGAGAAACAAAGGGGGTCACCTCCAATAAGACCCTATTGCTCCTCTTTTTCCTTCTGACCATAGCCCTCTGGTTCATAGATTTCTTGCGGGTATGGCTCATAGCACGCTACTACGGCATAGACCTTCCCTTCTTCCTTATCTCGGCTGCCGTCTCAGCTTCCTACATACTCGGAGTGCTGTCTTTCCTACCAGGGGGTTTGATAGTCTTCGAAGCATCCCTCTCAGGGATACTAACTCTCTTGGGAACCTCTCCAGAGGCGGCTATGGCCACCACCCTCTTGGAGAGAGTCTTCTCTTACTGGATGTGGATAGGCGTAGGGGCCGTCGCATCGTTAAAGATTAAAAGCGAAGCCTCATGAACCATTTCACCACCGACAGTATCCCCTGTTTCCACATGACGCGGTGAGTAACCCCTTCCTTCGCCTTTAGTTCGTCGTAGTGTTCTATGAACCAGTCGTAGGTCCTTATCAGAGACTCTGCGTTAGAATACTTGGGGTGCCAGCCAAAGGTGTTGGTTATTTTTTCTATGGAAACGTAATGGTTCTTATCGGCAGTTCCATAGGCCCACTCGTACATGGGAGAAAGGTGAAGGAGCTCAAGAAGCCTGAGGATGGCCTTCGTAGGAGCTGAAGGAAGGTGTAGGATCTTGGATCCTGTCCCAGCGTGTTCAAGGAGTGCTCCGAGATCCTCGTTCCACGTGCCGAAGCGCTCAGCCCCTACATTAAACACATCGTTAACAAGCGTCTCATCGGCTTCTAGCATAAGTGCTATGGCGTCTACCAAATCCTCCACGTCGAGAAGCTGGTACTTGTTGTTTCCGTCGCCTATGATGGGTATTCGGGCACCGTCCTTTATCCAGTCAAAGAGGATTGAGAAGATGCCCAGCCTCTCGGGTCCTATGAAGGTCTTGGGCCTCAAAATAGGTACCACGAGCCCTCTTTTTCTATACTCTTCGCAGACTTTCTCGGCAGCTATTTTGGACTCGCCGTAGGGACCCACACCCCTGAGAGGGTCGTCCTCTCTCTCGGCCCGGTCTCCCCTGGGTATCCCGTAGACCGCCGTGGAAGAGATATACACTACTCTCTCCACATCCTTCTGGAGGGCAACGTCGAGAACTGTTTTTGTCCCGTTCACGTTCACGTCCCAGATCTCCTTCTTAGGCCAGAGGGGGAGGGCAGCTGCAGTGTGGACAATGTAGTCGACGCCCTCTACTGCTTCTTCTACGGTTTTTCTATTTCTCACATCGCCCTGGATGAACTCCACGTTTTTTGGGTACTCCGAAGGATCTATGGGGGCTATGTCCAGTAGCTTTATCTTATAGCCCCTCTCGTTAAGACCTCGAGCTGTGTGGAGGCCCAAGAAACCTGCACCGCCGGTTATTAGAACGGTTTTGGGCATGATATCAGCAATTTACTGGGGCCATAAAATACTTTAATTCCGTATGCCTTTCACATTTTTGGTGAAGCCGTTAAGCTTTAACCTTGAAGAAGTTTCGGATAACCGTATTGAAGCCATACTTTTAATACTTAGTTTCTTGATCAGCATTATTTTCCTTTTGTCTGTATGGTTAGTTAATAATGGTAAAGTGTTATTAAGAGACGACTTCTATATTCATCTCGACTACGCAAGAAATTTGATTTATTGCCATACTCTCGGCTTTAACTGCGGGGAATACTCTTCTGGTTGGAGTTCTCCTATTTATATGCTCCTGCTTATTCCTCTGGCGCTAATGTTTGGCCCCGTTCCCTCGCGCAGTACTACGGTCGTATATGGATGGATGCTAAACATATTACTTTACGCCCTATCCTCTATAATTCTTTACAGATTACTTAGATTGAAGCTACCAAGAACCGAGTCCTTTTTATTTAGTATTACAATTCTAGCCTCACCAGGGCTATTATATTCCCTTTCACAAGGGATGGAAACACTACTAATGTTCTTACTCACCGTGGGGTTCGTGTATACTCTACTTAAAAATGATATAAGACACGCATACATATTAGCAATCTTGGGTTCGTTCACAAGATACGAATTTGCGGTGTTCCTACTAATTTTATCCATTTTATTATACGTATTTTCAAGGAATAGACAACATCTTTTCTTTTTCATAATAGGGGCTACGCCATTAGTATAGAGCCGTTGTTCAAATTCGATCTTTGCAGGCACCCCCATTCCCGCAAGCTCTTTA
>JALUER010000020.1 GCA_027043825.1 Microcaldota archaeon | reverse complement strand
GTGTATGAAGTTGGTGGCGGTGCTGTCCTCGTCGATGAGGACGTGCTTTACCCCTACCTCCACGGCCTCCTGGAGGGAGGAGGCGATGGAGGTGGAGCCGCTGGCGTCCCGGGTAGAAAAACAGGACACGTCTCTCTTTCCAGGCAGTCCCTTGAGGAAGGCCCGGAGGTCCACGCAGCTCACCCAGCGCCCGTTCTCGCTCTCGATGTAGAAGGAGGATTCCTCGGTTATCACGTATTCCCTCCCATCCCCCGGGACGTGGTTCCAGACGCCGCTGTAAATGGCCTCCAGGAGGGTGGTCTTCCCGTGGAAGGCGGGCCCCACGATGTGGTTCAGTTTTCGGAGGACGAGACCCCCAATGACCCTCCCCGAGGGGAGTTCCACCTCTTCACCGTACCTCCTGGGTGCCTCGAAGGGGATTGCGTCTTTTAGGGGATCTTCGCAGCCCCCACAGGCCCGGGGGAGGATGCTCCCCTCCGCCACGAAGCCCACGTAGCCCTTTTCCCTCAGCCACTTTCTTATAAACTCTTGGTCTTTCCAGAGTAGTGTTCGCTTGGAAATCTCGCCTTCGCTCGTTCGCTCTAGGGCCTCTTTCATGAGGGAGGGAAGTCTCTCCAGGAGGAGCTCCTCGGCGACGTCCCCGAGGATCCTTCTCCGGCGGGAGGGGAGCCCCACCCAGAGGCGAAGAACAAGGAGGCTTCCCCTCACCTCCACGGCGGAGCGGGGTATGACGATGTGGGAGGGCCTTGGAAGGGTTATTATCCCGCTCTTGCCCTCCCCGACGCCCTTCAGGGAGAACCTTGGAAACAGGGAGAAGAGCTTGCGGTGGAGATGGTCCGCGAAGGGAATGGGTTCCTCTGGAGGAGAGGGAAGGGAGGTCCTCACCTCCACCACGGAGGGAGGGGCGAAGGGGTCACCCTGGACCCTCGTCACCCTGACAGAAACACCGTCAACGGTCTCCTCCCTTCCGAGGAGCTCCCTGTAGGCCTTGTAACCTCTTCCGTTAATTCGACGGAGCGTTCTCCCTATCACTCAGAGCCCCCGCCTGAGGATCTCCCTCACTACCCTCTCCACCATCTCCACGTCCTTCAGGTAGACGAACTCATCGGGTCCGTGGATGTTGTTCTCGGGCCTCATGGGTCCAAACTGGACCACGGGCATCCGGTCTTTGAAGTGGACCCCGTCGGTTCCACCCAGCTCCACGGCGGGATTCACGTCGAGGCCCGTTACCTCCCGGTAGAGGTCGTAAAAACGCTCGGTCTCCTCTCCCTCACTTACCCAGGCCTCCATGTCGATGTCCTTCCGTACCTCGTACTCTATGCCGTTCTCCCGGGCGAACTCCTCCAAGAGTTCCAGGAAGAGGGGCTCCATGAGGTCGTTGTTCCACTCGGGGATCGTCCGGATGGAGACGTGGACCTCGGCGGTGGAGGGGATGATGTTCCAGGCAGATCCGGCGTGGAGAACGGTAGCGGAGGGTCGGACGGGGAGTTTCTCGTAGTGTTCGGCGCCGGCGTACTCGCTCCTCAGGAACTTCTCGGCGAAGGAGGCAAAGCGTTCCACGAAGGTGACGATCTTGGCTGCGTCGTAGAGGGCGTTCTTGCCCAGGAAGGGATAGGCCGAGTGGGCCTGCTTACCCTTCACCGTGATGGTCCATTTCAGGACACCGGAGGAGCCGATGGTAGGGTTGGGACCCGAGTCGACGATTATGGCTACATCTCCCTCAAGCTCCTTCATGAAGCCCTCCGATTCGCCGGTCTCCTCTGCACCGGCCACCACGAGAACGGGCTCCACGGCAGCGTTCTCCACCGAGGCGAGGGCATCCAAGACGGCGACGATGGCGGACTTGTCGTCGGCGGCGCCCCGGCCGTAGAGCTTGCCGTCCTCCACCACCGGCGTGAAGGGATCCCTCGTCCATCCGTCACCCGGGGGAACCACGTCGTAGTGGGTGACGAAGAGGACCTTCTTACCATTCCCCTTCCCGTAGACGAGGACGTTGGGGATGCCCTTGCTATCTTCTACAACCTCGGCCCTCAGCCCCCGATTCCTCGCCGCCTCCACGATGACCTCGACGGCCTTGGGCTTGTTCTCAGGCTTTGAGGTGTCTATGGAGACCAGCTCCTTCAGGAGGTTGAGGTCCATGTTATTAACCACTTCTCTTCTTCCTAAAAACATGATCCTACCGGGCGAAGAGGTGGCTAAGTACCTAAAGGAGTACGTAAAGGTAAACCCAAACGGCGTGGACGTGGCCCCAAAGAAGATCTTTAAGCTACCAGATAACGCAGAGATCTTCTTCGAGGGTAAGAAGAGGGGGTTCGTAATAAACGGGGAATTCGTACCACTGAAAGATGCCCTGGTAGAAATAACGCCCCAGGGAGACTACTGGGTCCTGGAGCCAGGGAGGTACTACGTTGTCTTTCCTGAAGTCGAGGTCCCCCTCGATGTGGTGGGTTTCGCCTATCCCAGGAGCACGTTGAACAGACTGGGCATAATAAAAAGCCAGACGGCCGTATTTGATCCAGGATATAAGGGTGAATGGAACCAGACCTTCTGGTTTCCCGTAAAGGCACGGATACACGTGGGAGAAGCGTGGGTCCAGTTGGTGTTCGTTAGGAATGTAGGGGTTTCGGGCAAGTACGACGGCCACTGGCAGGGGGAAAAGTATACTTAAACATCACCGGGCAAGAATTATACAGCCGTGATGACGTGTACAACCGCTGACGGAAGGATGATGAGCTGCGAACCGGCTGATTAGAGGAGCTTGTAGATGTCTGGGCAGTTCGCCTTTATCCTCTGAAGTATGGTTTCTACGGGCTCCGAAAACTTGCGCCTGAGGACGTCCACGGGGTCTTTCACCTTTCCTAAAAGTAACTTTATGTCAAAGACGTCCCGGTCCGAACAACGGGCGTGGTACAGCTTCTCTCCGAGAATGTCTTCATCCGAGAGAACCGGGATCCCGTTTATCACATCGAAACCCAACAGCTTGACGCTATTGTCACGTGTGTGGAGCTCTATCTTAAGTGACTCCCGTGTTTCCGGGTCCTCCACTATGATCACTGGTTCTACAACTATCCTGTTGAAGCCCGATAGTACTCTAAAAACTTCGTCATAGAACTCCTCTCTTTTCTTTTTCCAGGTAAAAAAATCGAGGTCGTAACTTGGTCTATGAGAGTACTTAAGGGCGAGGGCAGTTCCACCACCGAGGAACACGTCGCCCTCACGAAGATAGGGCTTTAACCTCTCCAACACCTGTAGCTGAAGGTCCGTCAGCATCCATTATAATTTCTCCCGACCAGAATAAATTCGATGTACCTGGAAAGGTTCCGGTGGGGGCCCTGGACGAGGGGAGAGGAGCTCTTCAACGCCCTGGAAAGGGGGTTCTTGCCAGCAGCCTATGAATACATTTACTTGACAGGGGACAGAGAAGGGGTGAAGCGGACCACGCTGAGGGTCCTCGAACTGCCCCTGGAAAGAAAGATTCGGAGGCGATTGTTGTGGTTACTCAAGATAATCGATAGGATCTACTTTACGGAGAGGGAAGAGGGTTGGGTCATGGTGAGGGTTCCTGGAAAGGTAATCGGGTGGATAAGGAGGTGAGAAGATGAAGAGCTTCGAGGTAGACGGGGTGAAGATCGAGTGGGTGGGGCACGCCACCTTCCGGATCACTTACCGGGGGAAGATCATCTACGTCGACCCCTACATCCTGGACGAAGACCCGCCCAAGGCGGACCTCATCCTCATTACCCACGACCACTTTGACCACTGCGATGTCGAGGCGGCGAGGAAGCTCCTCTCTGGGAAGACACATATAGTGGCGGACGCTTCCTGCAAGGGGAAGCTCCCCAACGCCATCTACGTGAAGCCCGGCGACGTGGTGGAGTGGGAGGGGATAGGCATAGAGGCGGTGCCGGCGTATAACCCAAGCAAACAGTTCCATCCCAAGGAGAAGCAGTACGTGGGCTACCTCATAAAGCTGGGGAGGGTGACAGTCTATCACCCCGGCGACACCGATCTCATCCCTGAGATGGAGCAGCTCAGGGGAAGGGTAACGGTGGCCCTCCTCCCCATTGGAGGAACCTACACCATGGACGAGAAGGAGGCCGCTGAGGCGGTGAGGATCATTCAACCCAAGTACGTCATCCCCATGCACTACAACTTCCTGCCGGGATTGGAGAAGGATCCAGAGAAGTTCAAGGAGCTCGTGGGGGACGCGGCGGAGGTCGTCATACTAGAGCCCTTAGGGAAACTGAAGCAGTGAGGACGAGGAGACCGGCGGCGTAGGTGCCCAGGAAGAGGCCCAGGGCCGTTTCTCCCTTCCTCAACCCCAAGAGATAGGCCAGGAGAGCCCCGGTGTAGGCACCACTTCCAGGAAGGGGAACTGCCACGAAGAGGGGGAGGGCCAAGGCCTCCCACTTCTCGTACTTCTTTGCCCGCCTCCTGAGGGAAGATATGTAGTGCGAATAGAGGCCCCGGAGGGGTGTTCGGAGGAGGAGAGGTTCTACATAACGGAGTAGTAGGTAGGCAGTGAAGCCCCCGAGAAAGGAAAGGAAGGAAGAGACAGCCCAAGCGAAGAAGGGATCGACGCCACTGAAGATTGCCAGGGGGATGCCCGCCCTGTTTTCAAGGGTCGGTAGAAGGGAGACGAGGGCCCAGTACATGGGATCACGCTCAGGACAGAGTGGTCTCCTCACTCCTCGGATACACCCGTTCTCATCATCGCGGTTATAAAGGGGACGAGGAACGTTAATAAGGTGAAGGTCTGCCCCCGCTGTGGAAGGACTGAGAGGGAGGTCCCTTTCATAGGCTTCTTCTGCAGGGACTGTTACTTGGAGCTCCACCCGCCTGTGGAGGAGAGGGAGATAAAGCTGAAGGTCTGCCCGACCTGCGGGAGGGTCTTCGTGGGTTATTGGACGGAGCCGGACCTGACGAAGATCGCCCGCTGGATACAGAACCACGTGAAGGTGTCCTCCGAGGTGGAGAAGCCCGTGATGTCCATTACCATCTCTGGGGAAGACGAAAAAGGGGTTGATTACCTCGGCATACTCAGGGGGGTCATAGAAGGAACCCCCTTCGAGTACCGGTTCAGGGGAAGGGTGAGGAAGGTCTACGAGC
This sequence comes from Microcaldota archaeon, assembly GCA_027043825.1. GTDB lineage: Archaea > Iainarchaeota > Iainarchaeia > JAADDC01 > JAADDC01 > WANZ01. The sequence goes on along the minus strand of JALUER010000020.1, from coordinate 200 downwards.
AGTGTCCCTTCTGTGCCAGGAGGGCCGGGGGCTATTACGAGGCGGTGCTACAGTTAAGGGGGAAGAGGTGGGAGGAGCTGTACAGGAGGGTGATCGATCTCGTCTCGAAGGAAAGGGATCCCAAGGCCTTCATCGTCAAGGAGGTACCCCGAAGGAAGGGCATCGATCTCTTCTTGGGTTCCAAGAAGGTGGCGGAGAAG
>JALUER010000019.1 GCA_027043825.1 Microcaldota archaeon | reverse complement strand
ATCTTGATCCCTGCCCGCCGGGCCCCCTCCACCAGTTCGATAGCCAGGTCCAGGGTCCTCGTGGAGACGTGGAGGATGAAGGGATCCTGCTTGAACCAAAGGACTTCTCCCCTGAAGTCTCTGTAGCCCTCCAGGATTTCTTCCACCATTACGGGCCTGTGCCACTTCCTGTGGAAGAAGGACGCCGCCTTGGACTCCCCCTCGTCAGTCCCTAAGAGGATGATCCGTCCGGAGCAGGAGGAAGTGGTCACCGCATCAGGAACCCTGTTCACGGTGTCCAGGAGCGGAATTATTGGGATATCCACCTCTCCTGACTTCTTCGCCTCCTCCAGCCTCCTGAGGTGGTGCTCCCGGTAGGCCTTCCAAGGGTCCACGGTAGAAATTACTCCATCCATTTTAAACCTTCTCCTTCCCCACTTTCCTTGGGTGACTCCATGGGCAAGATCACCTACGTGACCTGTATCTACTGCGGGCGTAAGGTCCCCAGGGACAAGGCGATACCCCTCTACAAGAAGCCTTCTTGGCTGGCTGCCCTGGACAACACCCAGGAGATCGAATTTGTTGGATGGGGCGCCGAGAAGGTCTACGTCTGTATATCCTGTGCCAAGCACAGAGGCATATCCTTCAGGGACTGGAGGGAAAAGGTAGTCCGGGAGGACAGGCGGGTTCTCGAGAAGAAGAGGAAGAAGGCGCTCGGCAAGAAGCGCGGCGGGAAGAAAAAGAAGTAAGTTTCTATTCTATCTTGTATATCGTTATGTATCCCGTGGGTGAGACGTATACTGGCACGAAGTGTTGGTTTCCTCCCTTCCAGAGGGTGAACATCAGGCTCTCGTTCATCTTCTCCGAGACGATGACGAGTCTGTCGTTGAGCCTATATACCCCGTAGAGGGTATTACCTGCCCGTATCTTCGGGAGCGCGTTGTAGTCGAGGGGGGCCAAGAAAACCGGCGGGGCCTTCTCGTAGATGTCCGCGTCCACCCAGAAGGGCCTCTGGGCGGTCCCGCAGTTGTAGTAGTTGCCCACGGTGGCCTTCTGGCAGGGCTGGGTGAGGAAGAAAGTATACTGTGATGCCACCTCCCGCGCCCTCTGGAAGTCCCCTCCGTACCCGTAAGCGTAGAGGGCAAAGCTGTCCGCTGCATAGACGTAGTCCCTTATCCAGAAAACGTATTCGAAGTTCCTTTCCTTTATCTTTTGGTATGCCGTATTGGCGTCGGAGAGCATCATGGAGGCCACGAACTCGTTTGCCTGACGGATTGCGTTGGTGGGATCCGTGGCCACCGGATGCTCCGTGAAGAAGGTTAGCCAGTTGCCCACACCCCACCAGTTAAATATGGGGGCGTTCCTGTCTGTGTTCTTGTCAAGGAACTCGAAAGCCCCGAGGTAGTCGGGCCCCCTTATCCAGGTGGTGTCCGATGCCATGGGGGCCAGGTTGATGGCCTCGTTTACCTCGTAGTCGTTGAGGAGGGTGGGTATCCTCCCCACCGTGTGGAAGATGCCCGTGGCCAGGAGGGCGAGCACCATGAGGAGGAGGAAGAAGGGATAGGCCTTTTTCCACCGTTCCCTTTCCTTGACGTGGTTCCACGCCTCCGCGAAGAAGAGGCCTGCCACTATCCCCACCGTGGGACCGAAGTAGTAGCAGAACTTGAGCTTTATCCAGCCCACGTAGAGGGTCAGCGTGAGGAAGGCCAGGAAGAGAATCCATTCCTTCCGGTGGGTCCTCACCACCACGAAGGGGGCTATGAAGAGGGGGATGAGGGCGAGCCAGGAGTACTTGGGGGACCAGAAGAAGTACCCGTAGCGCTCCTCCACCACCGTGAAGCCGATGACCGTGTTCCTCTGCTCCAGGACACCGAACCTGTTGTGGAGGAAGGGGTCGAGCACCGTTCTGCCGTTGAAGAAGTAAGCCAGGGATGGTATGACGAGGAGGGCCACGAAGAGGAGGGCCACGTCCTTCCAGTTCTTCCTGTCAACGATGTCCTTCCTGTCGAGGAGGAGGGCCGTGAAGGAGCCTATGAGTTGGGAGAGGAAGATGAGCATGGCGGAGCCGAAGAGCATCTGGTAGAAGTCCACACCTGGTACATTGCCGCCTATCTGCTTGAAAGCCTCTCCGTAGCCTATGTAGGTCTCCCTGCCATCGGGGAGCGTGACGAGGGTGGCGAAGCCGTGGGAGGCCGAGAACCCTATGAAGGGAAGGGCCAGGAGGAAGGATGCCACGGCGTAGGCCAGGAACTTCTTGTCCCTCTCCCTCAGGGCAAGGACCATATAGTAGCCGAAGAGGGCCATGAAAACCGGCACGAGTGGGTGGGTTCCCAGGGCGAGGAGAACAGCCGCTCCCACGTAGTTTATGTTGGTGGAGAGGAAGCCCGTTATGGAAATGGTTTTAATGGCGGTTCTGAGGGCCCAGGTCCTCCATATCAGCCAGAACACAAAGGAAAGGGCCACGGTGAGGAGTGCCCCATGGAGGTGCCTCTTGAGGGTGAACCGCTCCCTTATGACGTCCCAGATGAGGCGGCCCACGTAGAAGACGGCGAAGAGGAGGAAAGTATAGGTGACGAGGTGGAAGGCCTTCCAGGACATGCCCTCCAGGAGCCAGGCAATTGCTCCGCCTATGAAGAAGGCCCATCTCTGCTTCTTCTCCTTCCTCCTAAGTCCCTCTATGATGAGGTATACGCCCAGGAGATAGAAGAAGAGGCCAGGTGCGTCGTCCTCGAAGAACCCTGCCATGGTTCTGTAGACGTATCCAGGATTCGTGGCGGCGAAAAAGCCAGATAGCACGCCGGCCACCGGCCCTCCGAGGGCGAGGCCTATGAGTCCAGCCACCACGCTTCCAAGAGTCCCGAATATAACCCCCAGATCCTTGAAGACGTCCAGCCATAACTCCCTTTCAAAAACGGTGTGTCCCGTCAGTTTATAGTACCAGGCAGGGAAGTAGAGGGTAAGCTCCTTGAGGTAGTGATAGTGCTCGAAGGACCAGGAGTAGAGGGGGTCGGGAATGAGGGGGTATCCGTACTCGAAGACGTACTTGCTTATCCGGGCGAACCAGTAGGAGTCTATGCCGAAGATCTTGTCCCAGTGGTAGAGGAAGGAACGAGTGGCTATGGCAAAGAGTGCCACGGCGACGAAGAGGAGAATGAGGTGTCTCCTTTCCATCCCTTCAATTTAGCAGGAGGATGGTTTTAACGGCTTTCGCTGGTAGCACGGTTTTAACCATTAGGTGACAAGTTCTTCATCCGTGAAGGCCCTCTTCCTCTCAGACACCCACGTTGGGTTTGCCAGGAGAACCCGGGTGTACCCGGAGAGGCGCCAGGATGCCATACTGGGCATGGAGAGGGCCCTGGAGATTGGGAAGGAAAGGGGTGTGGACGTCTACTTCCACGGAGGGGACCTCTTCGACACCCGGCGGCCCGACGCCATCCTCATCCACGAGGTAATGGATCTCATCCGTTCCCTTCCCAAGGGGAGTTATAGGGTGAGGGTATACGACCTGAGGGGAAACCTCTTGGAGGAGAGGGTGGCTGACAGAGTGCCCTTCGTGGCGGTCCACGGGAACCACGACTTCATGGAGGGAGAGAGGAACCTCTACACTCTCCTCTCCCACCTCCCGAACTTCATATACGCCCACAGACGGAAGGTAGTAATAGAGAAGGACGGGGAACAGGTCTGCATCGTGGGGATGGGCTACGTGCCCGACAAGTACGTCCTCTCTTACATAAAGCAGTACAGGGGGATCTCCTGTTCCTCCCCCTCCTACTTCCTCTTCCACCAGCCGGTGGAGGGACTCTACCCCTCCTACACGAGGGAGGTTCTCGTCCCCCCTTCCCTATTCCCGGAGGGCTTCGACCTCTACCTGGGCGGCCACCTCCACTGGATAGTGGACAAGGAAGTGAACGGAAAGCGCTTCCTGATACCGGGAAGTACTGTGATAACGAGGCTGAAGGAGGGGGAGATGAACCAGCCCCGGATCGTCTACATCATAGAGGGAAAGTACGTGGAGCGGGTCGAGATACCGGGGGTGAGAAGGGCCTACCGGGTGGAAAGCTCCGATGACGTGGAGGAGATAGTAAGGAAGGTGGAGGAGGTGCTCCAGGGACACACGGGGCCCACCCCCCTCGTCAAGGTCGTCCTGGTGGGGGAGCGTAGGGGTGTAGTGAGTGAGGAGTCCCTGAGGAAGGCCTTCAAGGGAAGGGCCATGATCTACCTCTTTGATCGGAGGGAGGATGCCTTCGTGGAGAGGCTCCGGGAGATAAGGAACAGCGTTGACGTGGAGGCCTTCAGCGAGGACGCCTTCGTGGAGGAGTTGAAGCGTCTCATGGGGGAGCTCTGGAGCGACGAGGTGGAGATGGCCGTGAAGAGGCTCCTGGAGGGGAAGGACGACGAGGCGCTCGACATCCTCCTCAACGGGAGTGGGAAGGGGGCGAAGAAGGGCACCATAACGGAGTGGTTGGGATGAGGCTGGTGTTCATACACGGCCTGGCTGCCAAGGAACGGAGCGGGCTCTTCGAGGCGGTGGAGAGGGAGGTGGGTCTCCCGTCGTCCTACGTGAAGTACTGGGACATAACGGACCGCTTTGGCTGGACCTCCCACGTCCTCGCCCACGTGAGGAAGCAGGTACCCGACGAGCCCCACATCCTTGTGGGTCACAGCTTCGGGGGCCTCCTTTCCCTCTACCTCCAGGACGAGAACACGAAGGCCCTTGTCCTCCTCTCCCCGGTCCTGGGTATAAGCGTATCGGCCCGGCTGGCCCTCCTCACCGAGATCATGCGGAACGGCTACTACTATCTCGAGGTCTCCACCGCTGTTATACTCGGCAGGAAGGACCTGGACAACTTCAACAGGCTCACCAAGTCTGCCCCAAGGGCGAGGGTTCCCTTCATTGTGGTTACTGGAACAGAGGATAAGGTAATAGACGTGGAGGCCGTGAGGAAACGGTTCAGAGAAAACAGGGAGCGGGGCAACTGGCACCTCGAGATATCCGGGGCTGGACACAACTTCGTGGGCTTCGAGGGGGCCGTGGCCTCGGTGGTCTCCTCCTTCCTCCGGACAAGGAGGATTTTAAAACCTCCATCGAAAGTTTAAGATAAGACGACCGAGCACCGGTTGCGGGGGTGCCCGAGCGGTTTAGGGGCCGGACTGCAGATCCGGTGTACGCGGGTTCGAATCCCGCCCCCCGCTCTTGAGGTGAAAGGATGATAGCGGACCTGCTCCTCTTCGTGCCCCCTCTCCTCTCCCTCTACCTGTGGTGGAAGGGGGACGAGAAGAGGGGCTCTGACGTTCTCAGCACATTCCTCCTTACCTCCGGTCTGGCAGTCTCACTCAAGCTCCTCTTCCGTGTGGGGCGTGAAATAGGTCTCGATCCCTTCGCCTTCCCGTCCCTCCACTCGGCCCTGGCCTCCTCCCTCTTCTTTGCTTACCTACATCCCATTACCCTCCTCTATGCACTCCTTGTCATGTCCCTCCGGGTAGTGGAGGGATACCACGGGGTTGTGGATGTCCTGGGCGGCTTCATCGTGGCAGGGATCTCCTACTGGGTCCTCAAGGAGCTGAAAAAGAGAATAGGAACCGAGGCGGACCGAAAGGCCCTCCACTATGGTATCGCCGTGACGGTGGGCTACTTCTCCCTTTTCCTTCCGGTGGAATACCAGGTCATCCTCACTGTCGGCCTCCTCCTCGGCGCCGTCATCGTCTACCTCTTCCGGTTCTTCCCCTTCGTGGACAGGCTCTACGTCTACTATGCCCGCTCTGGCGAAGACACGGGACCCCTTACCCTTGCTGGGGGGCTCTTCTTGGCGTCCACCGTCGGGGCCACTCCCCTCGCTGGCTTTGTCCTGGGCTACGTGGACACCTTCGCCGCCCTGTTTGGAATGCTAAAGGAAGGGGTGAAGAGGGGGATAAAAACGAGGTTTGGCCTTATCGGATCTTACACCGGGTCTGTGGTGGTTTTCACCCTCCTCAAGGGGTTCTACTCACCTTACTTTCTGGTTCCCCTTCTCCTGATTGCTCCCCTCGTCGAGTACCACTCTGAGCTGGACGATAACCTCATTCTGTCCCTCTTTGTAGTGGGGGTCAAAGCAGCAGCTTCCGCTTAAGGGATATGCCCATCAGGCCCTCTTCCCTGTCCCATTCCACGTTGAAGGGAATACCCGACTCCCTGAGCTTTTCCAGGACAGGCCTGACCTGTGATGGATCCCCGAACCAGAAGACGATGGTCCCGTTGAATATCTCGTATTCCTGGGGGTGGGGGACGGCATCGACGCCAATCCTCCTCACGAGGTTCTTCCAGTAGTCCCCGACCCTCACGTGAAAGGTAATGCAAGCGGTGGTATTTAAGGTAATGGTTTGGAAAGTTGGTGCAAAGGTTAGGAAACCGAACAGAGTTTTAAGGTCTTGCCTACAGAATATCTAAGGCCGGCTGCGAGAGCCGCGGGGTGGAGTGCTGGTTCGTAAGCCGGCAGCCATGAACCCCCGCTCGGACGGCCGGCCACACCTCATAACATTCTCAGTATCTTCTCGCCGAACTTGTCCAAAAGGATCCTGAACCAGGGCGTGTAGGTTTCCGGGTTCATCTTGGCGTCGATGAGAACTTCCTTGAAATCCATCCACTTCCAGCCGTCGGCCTCCTCCGGGTTGGGCTTCGGGAGCCCGTTGTAATAACCTATGAGTACGTGGTCGTACTCGTACTCGGTGAGGCCATTCCCCACCTCCGCCCGGTATATGAAGCTCCCTATCTCCTCGAGCTCCGTGTCAAAGCCCATCTCTTCCTTCAACCTCCTGTGGGCAGCCGTCAGGACGTCCTCTCCTGGGCGGGGGTGGGAGCAGACGGTGTTGGTCCAAAGACCGCCCGCGTGGTACTTCTTCCTGCTCCTTAGCTGGAGCATGAGCTCTCCCTTCTCGTTGAAGACGAGGATGGAGAAGGCCCTGTGGAGGGTCCCCCCTCTCTTGTGGGCCTCGATCTTCTCCATCACCCCTACGGGCTCGTCCTCCTCGTTGACGAGTATCACCATGGCCATGCTTAGAAGGTTCATTCACCCCTTCTTAAACCTTGCCCCCAACGCTTATATAGTGTCGAAGCTTTATTACGGCATGAGGACGGCCCTGATCCTTGTCCTACTGATGCTCCTCGGTATGGCAGTCGCTTCTACTACTAAGGCTACCTCCACCATGGACCCAGCCTCTGTGACATCCGTGGAAGGAAATTCGGTTGTCACGCCTGACAATGACAACGTCGTGAGGACGATGGAGCCTAACGTGGCGGATGTCAATGTGGTGGTGGAAGCAACGGTGGAAGAAAACGAATCCCCCGAGTCACCGGGTATGATCCTTGATACGAACAGAACCCGGTACCCCCTTGAGGTATACGGTAATGTGAGTGAGGAGAATTACGGAAAGGTCATGGAGGAGATAAACCGGGCCGTCAGGGAGATGGAAGAGAAGAACCTTACCAAGGTGGAGAGGAACGGCATAACCGTTGAGAAGCAGGGCGGTCGTATCGTGGTAAAGGTACCCGGCGTGGAGATGAACCTTGGTGAGAAGACCATAGAGGCGATTCACAGGATCACCAGGCGGGTGGGCATCTCCCTCGACGAGGAGAACCTGGGAAGACTCCTCCGGGAGGGACACGTGGTAATGGAGATGAAGGTCGGCCGGAAGATCATCCGCAAGGAGGTCCGGATGGAACTCAACCTCGTGATTGGTAAGGACACCGTATTTGACGAGGAAAACGACGTGGCAGAGGTAAACGTGGTCGTGAGTGCCGAGAAGGGTGGCGTGTACCTCGTCGAACAGAACATACCGAAGACTGAGGGTAACGTGGAGGTGGAGATACCCCCGGGCGTGGTGGTGATAAACTTTGACCCTGTTATCGCCTGGGTGGCCGAGCTCGCCCCGGGTGAGGAGAGGAACGTCTCTTACAGGGTCTATTCCACCGTCCCACCAGAGATATCCGACAGGGTAGCCGAGTTAGGTAGTTGTAACGTGAGGGTGGAGGAGTTCAACGTGGTGAAGAAGGGCAGTGTCATCTCGGGGGCCTTCAAGGTCCTCCTCGGGGATGTCCCCGTCTACACCAAGGACATAAGCGTGAGCGGTGAGTTCTCCTTCATCAAGGACGGAATGTACTACGTCTTCCAGGGGAACGAGCCGGTGATCGTGGAGGGCCGGGTGGGCGACTGCCGCTTCTACAAGGAGATACGCTACGAGGGACCAGACTACACGCCCGTGGTGATGGCTTTCCTCGTCTTGGTCCTCCTCGTGGGGGCCTACCTCTACTTCAAGGCCTGAGTTTTATTCTTTTCCCCTCCCTATAACCCCATGCTTGACATCCGTCTCCTCAGGGAGAAACCTGACTACGTCAAGGAGGTCCTGAAGAAGCGCTACATGGAGGAGCTCATTCCCCTTGTGGACGAGGTCCGATCCCTTGACGAGGAGTGGAGAGGCCTTCTAAAGGAACTCAACACCCTTCGGGCTGAGAGGAACAGACTCTCCAAGGAGATAGGTAGGTTAATGAAAGAAGGAAGAAAGGAAGAGGCCGAGAAGCTCAAGGAAAGGGCAGCGCGGGTCTCCGAGGAGATCGAGGAGATGGAGAAGAGGGAGAGGGAGCTCCAGGAGGAGATAAGGAAGAAGCTCATGCTCCTCCCCAACGTTCTCCACCCGGAGATCCCCATCGGGCCCGATGACTCGTATAATAAGCCTGTGCGTTTCTGGGGGAGGCCCAAGGTCTGGAAGGGCTATTTAGAATCTTTCAAGGAGCAGACTGCCGGTTTTGATGTACCCCACCAGGTGGTGGAAGAAAGGCCCTACCACCACTACGACCTGGTGGAGCTCCTGGACGTGGTGGACACTGAACGGGCGTCGAAGGTGGCGGGGAGCAGGTTCTACTACGAGAAGAGGGAGCTCGTCTTCCTGGACCTGGCCCTCTCCATGTACGCCCTCGACAAGCTCATGAGAAAGGGCTTCACGCCCCTGATTCCTCCTTACATGATGCGCCGCTTTGTGGAGGAGGGCTCCACCTACTTCACTGACTTCGAGGACACCATCTACAAGATAGAAGGGGAGGACCTCTACCTCATTCCCACGGCGGAGCACGCCATAGCGGGCTACCACGTCAATGAGATCTTTGAGGTGGGAGAGCTCCCCCGCCGCTACGTGGGTTGGAGCCCCTGCTTCAGGAAGGAGGCCGGCTCCCACGGGAAGGACACCAAGGGCATCTTCCGGGTCCACCAGTTCCACAAGGTGGAGCAGTTCTCCTACGTATACCCCGAGGATTCCTGGAAAGAGCACGAGTTTCTCATAAGGAATGCCGAGGAGATCCTCCAGGAGCTGGAGATCCCCTACCGGGTGGTGGACATCGCCTCTGGGGATCTGGGGGCCGTGGCGGCCAGGAAGTTCGACATAGAGGGGTGGTTCCCAGGCCAGGGTAAGTACAGGGAGCTCGTGTCGGGTTCTAACTGCCTCGACTGGCAGGCCAGGAGGCTCAACATACGGTACAGGAAGAAGGACGGGACCACGGACTTCGTCCACACCCTCAACGCCACCGCCCTGGCGGTCCAGCGGGTGGTCACCGCCATCCTGGAGAACCACTTCGACGGGGAGGTGGTAAAGATTCCAAGGGTGCTCTGGAAGTACCTACCGGAGGATCTCCGGGAGATCCCCCTCAGAAAGAAATAAATAGCCCCTCCCCTACTTTTCTTCGATGCTCCAGAGGAACCCCTATAGGGGGAAGTACATCGTCTTCGAGGGCATTGACGGCAGCGGTAAGGACACCCAGATTTCCCTCCTGGAGGCGAACCTCCTCCGGGAGAAGATCCCCTACTTCAGGACCTCCGAGCCGACGACCTACCTCCCCACAGGCCTCCTCATCAAGGCCCTCCTGAGGGGGAAGTACAACTTCGACCCCCGGAGCACCGTTCTCCTCTTCCTGGCGGACTCCCACGAGCACCTGAGGAGCAGGGTGATTCCTAACCTCCGGGAGGGCCGCTGGGTGGTCTCCTCCCGCTCCTTCATCTCCACCCTTGCCTACCACAGCGTCCTGGGCATCGAGAAGGAGTTCCTGGAGAACATCCTCGACCGGCTCGACTTCATACTCCCCGACGTCGTCATCCTCCTGGACGTGGACGCCAGGACGGCCCTTGCCCGGAAGGGGAAGGAGAGCGTGAAGCAGATCTACGAGGAGGCGGAGTTCCTGGAAAACGTAAGGAGGGCTTACCTCGAGCTGGCAAGGGAGTACGACGTGGTGAAGTTGGTGGACGGGAAGAAGAATCCCTTCAGCGTCCACGAAGAGGTCTGGGAGATCATTAGGGACATACTACGTCGTTGAACTCCGTATTGAGGTAGTCTCTGTATAGCTGGCAAGCCTTTTCACAGGCTTCCTGCAGTTCTTCCCTGTAGTTGTGGTGTCCGAGCCTACAGTCCAGCCTGTGGTGGACTACGTCTTCGATACAGCCGCATAGTCCCCTTTGGGCCCGGTTCTTCCCGAGGACGTGTTCCAGGAATAGGGAACTAAGTGTATCGTCATCGGGGTTAGGCGGTAGGTTTGTTACTGTCAGGGGGAAGTAGTACTCCCCTTCCAGGGCGATTAGGGAGCCAGGAAAGGGTACTTCGTCCGAGCTCCAGAGGTCGTAGGTCTCGTCGTCTTCAAAGTTCAGTATCACACGCTTCCGCAAGTCGGGGAACCCCGGAACGGCCCACTCACAGACGAGAGAGTAGGAGAACCCCCGTATGAACCTAACGGCGCTCTCCTCCTCCACCTCGATGTCACCGTTCTCCACGTCAATCACGAGGACGTCTTCCGACTCGAAGGTGGGGTTCACTGATTCGACCTCGCAGTCGCCCCCAATCTGTTCAAGGGCCTCCTCGAGGGCCTCCTTTATCTTCCTGACGATCTCCCTTCTCGTATCCCCCAGGGGGATCCCCTCCAGGTCTAACAACCCCAGGGTGATGTTCGGGGTCTGGTTGATCTCCCCTGCCTGGAGGGGAAATGGGACGGAGAAGATGGTGTTCACGTCAACGAAGAGGGTTACCGTCCTGCCCCCTCTCGAGATCTTCACCTCCAGGGGACGCCCCCTTATCTCCGTCAGAAGGTAGTCATCTCCGTACCGGGTCACGCTCCCCGAGATATCGCGCGGCAGGTCAAACAGCACGTTTTCCTCCGTGTAGTAGCGTCTTAACTCGTTGAAGACGTTTGAGAACCAGCGGGTCACGTTGTTCTGGAAGTCCTCCAGTAGCCTGTTCACCCTGTAGGTGGTGAGGTCGTTTATGAGCCTTGTCCTCAGATCTGCCACGAAGGACGACCTTATGTCGTAAGCAGATACCTCCGCGTATCCCACGTAGCGAAGTTCGCTCTTCTTTTCCGACAACACCCCGATGCTGGACTTCTCCTGGGAGAATATGTACCCTGCCACGATGAAGGCGATGCCCAAGAGGAGGATGCCTACCACCGGCGCGTACACGAAACCCCTTCTCATCCAAACCACGCCTCCAGGGAAGCCTGGGACCCCCTTGCCGGGGTTACCTCCTCCAACCTCTTCAGTGCCCTCTCCACCCGGTCGGGGCTGAAGTCGTGCTCGTCCACGAGTATCCGGAATACCTTCTCCTTGTCGGGGAGCCTGTACTTTATCTGGTAGTCATCTGTGTGGGGTGGGTTGAGGAAGAACTCCTCAATGGCTCTCCAGTCTTCCTTGGGCTCGAATCCAACTACCTTCAGTATCTCCTCCAGGGAGTCGTAGGCCTTGACGAGCTCCAGGGCTTTCTTCGGCCCCACGCCTGGCACCTTCTCGTTGTAGTCGGTGCCCAGGAGGAGGCCTATCCACACGAGCTTTCTCCTGTCGATGCCCAACTCTTTCACCACTTCCTCCAGGAGGATGACCTCCGGCTTCACATCCACGTAGACGTTCCTCCCCGGGAGCTTTCTCTTCCCGGTTATGGTCAGGTTCCTGACCAGGCGGGGTGCCCCGAAGAGGAGAGAGTCATAATCCTGGGAGGCCGCCGCCCAGACGTCACCCTTCTGGGCCATATAGGCCGCCTGGGCCTCCCCCTCGGAGGGGGCCTGCACGTAGGGAACCCCCATGGCGTCGAGGAGGGCCTTGGCATCTTCCACCATCATCCTCTCCAGTCTGGAAGCCTGGGTGGCGTACTTCCTTGCCTCCTCCACGTCGCCCCTCTGGAGCGCCTCCCTCCACTTCTTCTCTGCCTCTTCCCTTTGCTCTGCCCTCTCCTCGATGGTCCTCTTCTTGAACTCGGGGGGTGTCCCGTCGAAGACATAAACCACTTTTATCCCGTTTTCCAGCAGCTTGATGGTCCTGTAGAAGAGTCCAGAGAGGTGGGAGGTTATCCTCCCCTTCCTGTCCATGAGGGGGGTGCCGTCGGGCTGGCGGATGACGGATATGAACTGGTAGAGAGCGTTGTAGGCGTCCACGGCCAGGGTCTTCGTTGCCAGGGCCTCCAGATCCACCTCCCTTCTCGGTACAAGGGGACCTATGAGCGTTCCCATTCACTCACCCAAAGTGGGGGTTGTGCTCCCTCCTCTCTTCGAAGTAGAACTTCCTTATGGCCCTCTCCAGGTCCTCCATGGTTATGTAGTTCCTTCCCTCCTTGGCGGCCATCATTCCTGCCTCCGTCACGACCGCCCGTATGTCGGCTCCGGAGAAGCCCTGGGTGAGGGAGGCCAGCCTCCTGTAGTCCATCCTCCCCTTCTTCTTCACCCTGGAGAGGTGCACCCGGAATATCTCCTCCCTCGCCCTCAGGTCGGGCAGGGGGACGTAGATGAGCCTGTCAAAGCGGCCAGGCCGCAACAGAGCCGGGTCGATGATGTCCACCCTGTTGGTGGCGGCTATGACTGCTACACCCTCCAAGGGTCTGAACCCGTCCAGTTCGGCCAGGAGCTGGATGAGGGTCCTGTGGACCTCCCTATCGCCGCCGCTCCCGGTGTCCACCCTCCTTCCGGCGATGGCATCGATCTCGTCAATGAATATGATTGACGGGGCCCTCTCCCTGGCCAGTTTGAACACGTCCCTCACCAACTTGGCCCCCTCTCCTATGAACTTCTGGACCAGCTCGGAGCCCACAACGTGGATGAAGGTGGCGTTGCTCTCCCCCGCCACCGCTTTGGCTAATAGCGTCTTACCCGTACCTGGGGGACCGTAGAGGAGGACACCCTTGGGGGGCTCTATGCCGAGCTCCTTGAAGAGGTCAGGATTCTTGAGCGGTAGCTCCACCACGTCCCTGAGCTCCTGTATCTGGTGTTCCAATCCCCCCACGTCGCTGTACCTCACCTTGGGCTTTTCCACTACCTCGAAGGCCCGTGCCCTCACGTCCTTGTAGTCCGGGAGTATGGAGACGATGGCCAGATTCTGCTGGGACATCCCCACCCGGATCCCCGGCCTGAGATGGGGGAGGAGGTTGCTGAGGGCCGGTACCACGAACTCGTTCCCGTTGGGGTGTCTGACTATGACAAGCCCATCCGGCAGAACCTCCAGGACAGTACCCACGATGAGGGGAGGCTGCTTCAGGCGTTGGAACTCGCGCAGGAGCCTCGTGTACTGCCTCTGGAGGTTGAAGGCGTGAGTCTCGAGCTTCACCCTTTCCGATTCAAGCTCCTGAATCCTCCTCTGAAGATCCGTGCTATTGCTCTCTTCCCTGAAGTCCTCCATCAAAAGGTTATTATGATCTACACCCTTTAAATGTAGGCGATGGAGTGCGAGATCTGCGGGCGTCCCATCGAGAAGGGGTACCTTACCCGGATTGAGGGGGCTGTCCTCCTTCTCTGTGAGTCCTGTGCCGAGAGAGGCGAGGTGATCCGGGAGGTCCGGGCTGGCGAGGAGAGGAGGAAGCGGTTCCCGGTGAAGAAGGGCTACGTGGTGGACGATTTCGACCGCAGAATACGGGAGGCCCGGAAGAAGCTCAGGATGGACCTCAAGACCCTCTCGAGGGAGACCCGAATCCCCCTGAAGACCCTGAAGATGATAGAGAAGGGGGAGGTCTACCCCACCGAGGAGCAGGCCGCTGCCCTGGAGAAGGTGCTGGGTATAGAGCTCATAGAGGAGGAAGAGGTAGAGAGCGGCCCCACCGACGTTACCATAACCCTCGGCGACGTGGTGAGGATCAGATGATAGAAGTAGAGAGAAAGTACGGCATCGTCTTCTTCATCCGCTGGAAGGGAGCCCTGGAGTTCATGGAGAAGCTCTCGCGGGGGAAGTTGGGTGCCTTCGTGGAACACGTCTCCCCGGTCGTCTTCCTTGGGCCCATCCTTGGTTCACGGTTCGGGAAGGTGGACGTTGTTTCCTTCCTCGTCCTCCTGGCCCTCTCCCTCCTCGTGATAGGGGGACCAGCCGCAGGCGTCTTCACCCTCCTCTTCGGTCTCTTGGGGGCTGCCTTCTACGTCCTGGGGTCCTTCGCCGTGAACATCGTCCTCACCTACCTGGCAGGGGGGAGCCCCCTTCCCGGCATCGCCCCCGTCATACCGGGGGTCCAGGTGGGCCCCTACAAGATCCCTTTCCTGGAGGGCTGGCTCTCCATCCTCCTCATCTTCCTCATCCACGAGGGGGCCCACGGTATCGCGGCCCTGCGGAGAAAAATCCCCCTTGTAGACACGGCGGCCGTGGTGCTGGGCTTCGTTCCCCTCGCCGCCTACGTCATGCCGGACGAGGAGGCCTTTAAACGGGCCTCCCCCGAGGCGAAGGTTAAGGTCCTCGGGGCCGGACCCACTGCCAACGCCCTCACCTTCCTCCTCGTCTTCCCCCTCTTTACCCTCCTGGGCTACGCTCTCTCCCCCTACTTCACCTCCATTTACCAGAACTACGCACTGGGCGTGAAGGTGCTGTCGGTCCCCGACACCATCGAGTACAACGGGGAGGTGGTCCCCTCCCTGGTGAAGGGAATACTCTCCCCCGGCGACGTGATACTATCCATCGACGGCTACCCCACCAAGACCATAAAGGACGTCCTCGAGGCCCTGAAGAGGGCCCAGGGAGAGACCGTTACTATAGTCTACCTCCACGGAGATGAAGTAAGGAAGACCACCATCCCCAATAGGGGATACCTCGGTGTCCGGGGAGGAGAAGTGGTCTGGAAAAGCCCGCCACCCCTGGCTTACCACCTCCTCTCCTTCCTCCTCTCCTTCCTCTCCCTCTTTGCCATGTTGAGTATCGCCGTGGCGGTCTTCAATGCCCTTCCCTTCTCGGTTCTCGACGGAGGTCAGGCCATGGAAGAAGTAGAGAGGGTTTGGGGGATAAGAGCAACCCCCCTCAAGGCACTCGCACTCCTTCTCCTCGTCATCAACGCCCTTCCCTGGTTCTTTTAGTAGATGCCTGCTATGGGAATGTCTTCCAGCTCGAAGTTCCTCTGGCCAGCTCCTGACACTGCCGGGCTCTTGATGTACTGGCTCTGGACGCCGGTGAAGATGGCAATGACCTGCACCATATCCTCGAAGGAGGGGTCGATCCTGGCGCCCCAGATGACCGTTGCCTTGGGGTCCACCCGCTCCGTGAGCAGTTCCCCGATGGCGTTGGCCTCTCCCAGGGTGAGGTCTGGACCACCGGTGATGTGGATCAGCACGCCCTTGGCGCCCTCGGTGTTCACGTCCAGCAGCGTGTTCTTGAGGACGTCTTCCACCACGTCGTGGACCTTGTTGACACCCCTGCCTTCACCCACAGAGATGACAGATATGCCTCCACTGGTCATTATTGCCCTCAGGTCAGCGTAGTCCAGGTTGATGAGTGATGGCTGGGTTATGGTCTCCGTGATGCCCTGGACGGTCTTGGCGATGATGACATCGGCCACCTTGAAGGCCTCCTGCATGGGTAGGTTGGGCACGAGCTCTACCAGCCTGTTGTTGTCGATGACGATCACCGTGTCGCTGACCTTGGCCAGGTCCATGATACCCTGGTCTGCCTTCTCCATCCTGGCCCTCTCGAGCCGGAAGGGATAGGTAACCATAGACACCACGAGGGCCCCCTGCTCCTTGGCTATCTGTGCCACCACGGGGGCTGCACCGGTTCCGGTACCTCCTCCCATACCTGCTACCACGAAGACAAGGTCGGCGCCGTTCAGGATCTGTTGAAGAGTCTGCCTGCTGACCTCGGCTGCCTTCCTACCGACCCCTGGATCTCCGCCTGCACCGAGGCCCCTGGTCACGCCTTCACCTACAAGTATCTTGGTGATGTCGTCGGAGATGATGGCCAGGTGCTGCCTGTCGGTGTTTATGGCCACCAGCTGGGCACCCCTGACACCCATCTGGCTTATCCTGTTCACGATGTTATTTCCGGCGCCTCCCACGCCCACAACAAGAATTTTGGGTTGAAGCATCGGGTCAGCCCGAGCCTGTGTGTTTCCGGATTTCCCCACAGCTTCGTTCACTAAACTCCTCACTTCTACCACCTCACGAGGCCCCTTCATCGGGTCCTTTATCGAATACTTTTGAGGTAAAGGTTCTTTATAACCCTTTCCCTCGCTCTTTTCGTCGTCTGTCGGTTATGTATAACTCCTATTTCTACATAAAATAGTGCAAATGCCCTAAATGTGTGTTATGTATAAACGTTCTTGCTTTAACGACCTCCCTCCCTACTGTTAGCGGGCGGGTAGGCCGGGGGGTTAGCGGTCCCCTGTGACCGGAAATCCGCTTATGCCGGGGCCGAAGCGGTGGGGCGGCCTCGGTGGCCGCCGATCCCCGTCGGCCTTCCTCCTATGAAGCACCGTCCCACCGGACGGGTGCGAACCGGTGAACCCGGCCAGGCCCGGAAGGGAGCAACCGTAGCCGGTTCCTCCCGGGCCGGTGGGGTGGCGGTGTGGAGGAGGAGCCGTCGCGGGTAGGCGGTACCACCGGGGTCCACCTACCGCGTCCCGCCCGCTTCATGGTGATACCATGAGACACCTCCTCTTTGCCCTGTTCCTGATTGCCTCGTACTTCGCTCTTTTCTTCTATTCCGGTGATTGTGTGGACTTTTACCTCCTCGGATACTCTGGCCGCGGGACCCTCATCCCGGCAAAGGTGTGCAAGATCCCCCAGGCTGGCGCGTATGTAGAGGGGGGTGTTGCAGGAACGGGATTGGGAGAAAGTGTAAGGGTAGCCTACGAGGTGTTTAACCGGCGTCACGGGCCCCTTCCCTTCGGTGTTGTGGTGAAGGTAGAGGGGCCCGTGGAGTTCGTGGATGGTAGATCCGCCGACTTGGCCCTCTATTCGGCACTATTTGCCCTCGTAAATAATAGCAGGCCAGTCCTTGCAACGGGTAAGATAGCCGACGACGGCTACACCATTGACTCCGTTCTCTTCGTCTCCCAGAAGCTCCAGGCTGTGGGGAAGGGACCCGTGCTCATCCCGTATCCAAACCGGCTTGACATAGTGCCCACGGAGGGTGTGATCCCTGTCAAGAACCTGGACGAGGTGGACGCTGCCCTCTCTTCCCTCCGTTAGGCATCGTCATCGGCTTAAGTTTTTAACCCTCTCCCCTCCCTACAACATTAGGGCTCTGTGCCGGGGTGGCCGAGAGGTTAAGGCGCCAGCCTGGAGAGCTGGTGGGCGCAAGCCCGCGTGGGTTCGAATCCCACCCCCGGCGCTGTACAAAGGGGAGAAACCGTGTGGGGCCGGATCTTACTCCCTCCTTTTCCCGATACGCCGGGCGAGCTTTCTCCGGCCCCAGTTTTCCATTACCCCTTCATCCGCGCGTTCCTATCACCACCTCCACCCTTTTATAGCTGATTATTTACCGCCGTGGTGACAGGTTATTACATAACACCTTACCTTTTATACCTCCAAACTCCTAACATCCTACATGCCCCGCCGAAGGAGAACCCACGACATAAAACCCTCCTACTCCGACCGCTACCTCCCCTTCGCCCAGGCAGCCCACACCCTCGCCACAAAGATCTTCGGCTCCGACTATCCCCAAAAACTAAAGAACCTCCCTGAAACAGAAACC
>JALUER010000018.1 GCA_027043825.1 Microcaldota archaeon | reverse complement strand
ACGTGACCCGCCACACGTCGAGGGGCCGTAGCTCAGCCTGGTTAGAGCGCTCGCCTGATAAGCGAGAGGTCCGGGGTTCAAATCCCCGCGGCCCCACTATGGGGTATCCACCCCTATAACCCCGGAGCGGGTCCGGTCTTCGACCGGACGCACTGCGGGAGTTCCGAAGGGGGCTCCGCCCCTATCACTCGGCGTGCCCCGGTAGCTCAGTTGGTAGAGCGCCCGGCTGTTAACCGGGAGGTCGGAGGTTCGAATCCTCCCCGGGGCGCTAACCCACACTCCACAAGGGGAGGTATACCACGTCTCCTTCTCTTTTCATCTCGTTACAGAAAACGATCTTTACCTTCGAAGGGAAGTTCCTCAGGACACGTGTAGCCCTGCAGGTACTCTTTACTTCCACTGGAACAAGTGAAGAACCGTACTTCAGGAGAAAGTCCACCTCAGCACCGGATTTCTTCCTAAGATAGTAGACTCTACCAAACCTAGACAGGAACCTGAGGACGCTGGCCTCATATGTGGATCCGTCCACGAAGTATCCCCCTCTGGCGCAGTTTCTTAGCCCCTGATCCAGGAAATAGATCTTTCGGGACCGTCTGTGCTCCCTAAGTCCTCCTCCGTAAGCCCTGATCTCTTTTACTATAAGTGTTTCCTGCAACAGGCTGAGGTACCTTCGTAGGGTTTCATAGGATATGCCCAGACTTTGAGAGATAGAAGAGAGGTTCAGGGGAGAGCCCTGCACTTTGGCAAGAACTTCAACAAACTCTTCGAAGTTCTTTCTCTTTAATACCCCCAGGAAGAACCCAACATCCCTCTCTATGTAAAGGTTTAGTAGGTCCTTAAGAAGAGTCTCTTTCTCTTCTCCAAGGACGACCCTGGGATACCCTCCAAACAATGAGTACTCCTCGTATATGGACTCCAACGGTAAGTCATAAAGCTCTACGTCTTTTCCTTTGAGGAGATCCGCGAATAGTTTTCTATTTTCCACCATCAGGTCATAATACTTCTTCCTCTTCCAGAGGACCATCTCTCCAAAGGAAAGGGGAAGAAGAACAACCGTGTGGGCCCTCCCCACTAACTCCCCACCTACCTTTACCTTGACGTCGAAGGAGCCGCTACCTGACACTACTACACGCCGTTTCTCCACGTCTATCAGGTACTTCACCTTCCTGCCGATCTCAGAGTCATACTGGGCCTCGTCTATGTACAAGAGTTCGTCCCGATGAACCGATGCAAATAATTTTATATTCCGGATTAGACGGCGCTCTTCAGGATCTTCGAGGGTGACGTACTCTCCTCCAATCTGTTCTCTCAGGTAAAGGAGAAGAGTCGTTTTTCCCGCTTGTCGGGGGCCCCTCATAACGATGCTGAAGCCCTTCTCTAACCACTCCACAATTTCCTTCTCTACTTCCCTGGGAAGATACATAGGTTTAATTATTGTGCACCTTAATAAAAACCTGGTTGTTTCACTACAAGACCTTAAAAATTTCCAGGTTTATACCTACGAAGAAACGGGGGACCCCACGGAGAAGAGGGATGCGAGGGCGTCGAGGAGCTCCTGTAGTTTCGAGGTGGGCTTCAGGGCGTGCCTGAGGACGTCGTCTATCCTCCTGGCGTAGACGATCTTCAGGTTCTTCAGGACATGGTCCGGCACGTTTATGTCGTCCCTGTTGGCCCAGGGGACGATTACCTTCTTCAACCCCGCCTCGTAAGCCGCCATGATCTTGGCAGAAACGCCTCCCACCGGGAGCACCTCTCCCTTAACGGAGAGGGAGCCCGTCATGGCAACGGACTGATCCACGGGGATCCCCTCGAGGGCAGAGATAATGGCCGTGGCCACCGAGACGGAGGCAGAGTCTCCCTCCACGCCCTGGTAGGTCTGGAGGAACTGGACGTGTATGTCGTAGTCCTTCAGATCCTTCTTGGTGATCTTCTTGACGATGGCAGAAACGTTGCTAACCGCCTCCCGGGCGATCCTCCGGAGCCCTCCCGTGGCTATGATCCTACCCCCTTCCCTGGACTGGGCCGGGGTCACTTCCGCCTCTATGGGTATGACCACACCCTTATTGGAATTACCCAGGACGGCGAGGCCGTTCACCCTGCCGACAACGTAGCCCTCCGTTATGACCACAGAATATTCCTTTTGCTCCTGAGCTATTCTCTCGGCTATCTGGTCCTCCAGGGGTTTGGCGACCTCCAATGCTTCCTCCACGTCCTCCGGGAGGACATACCTGTGCCCCTTCTCCACGGCTATGTCCCCGGCCGCCCGGACGATGCCCCCCAGTTCCCTCAACCGGAGGGTGAGCTTGCCCTTCTTACCAGCCATCCGCCGGGCTTCCCTAACGATGAGCTCCACAGCCTCCCTGGTAAAGTGGGGGATCTTCCCGTCCTTCTTTACCTCCTGGGCCACGAACCTGGCTATCTTTGCCCTGTTCTCAGGCGTATCGTCCATGTACTCATCCATATACACCTCGTAACCGTACCCCTTGATCCTGGAACGGAGGGCCGGGTGCATCTTTTTAATGTCCTGGAGGTTACCCGCCACGATGAGGATGAAGTCGCAGGGAACGGGCTCGGTCTTCACCATGGCGCCGGCAGATCGCTCGCTCTGCCCCCTTATGGGATACTTCTTCTCCTGGATGGTGGTCAGTAGTTCCTGCTGGACGTGGTAGGGAATGGTTCCTATCTCGTCGATGAAGAGGACCCCTTTGTGGGCCCTGTGGATGGCGCCAGGCTCCACCCTCAGGTGGGCGGGAGTGCCTAATCCCCCGCTCTGGAAGGGGTCGTGACGAACGTCACCCAGCATGGCCCCTGCCCGGGCACCCGTGGCATCTACGAAGGGGGCCGTCTTCCTGCCGGAATTGTCCACCAGGAGCTTGGGGACCTCGTAGTCCGGGTTAAAACGACTTCCTTGGACGAGGAAGACACCGAGGAGGACAAGGAGGGTCGAAATCATATAGCCCACGTAGACGATGTCAGAGATCTGCTTCGTGACCCAGAGCCAGTAGTCAAAGAAGAGGAAGAAGAGGAGGATGATGGAGAGGGTGAGCCTCCTACTGTTCACCCTCCTTATGGCCTCCACCCGCTCCTTCTCCACGATCTTCCTTCCTTCCCCCGCCGGAACGGTTCTCACCAATGGGGTGTTTTCGTCCTTGGGGTTCGGGTAGACGAGGATGTCCTCCAGGTCTTCGGCCGGGAGGAGTTCGGCGACCGCCTGGGCCAGCATGGACTTCCCGGTACCGGGTGGTCCCACGAGCATCACGTGACGTCTCTGCTTGACTGCCCTTCTCACCGCGTTCACGGCCCGCTCCTGTCCAATCACCTGGTCTATGAGTCTCTTGGGGACCTCGATTTCTTCGGTGGTCTTAAAGTCCAGGTCGCCAAAGTCTTCCATCAGGGTTAAAGGGGTAGAGAGGTGTTAAATTCTTTGTGAAGGTGGGCGTTGTACTAACGAGGAAGGGCGGAAATATTCCGAACCTTGAGTTGTACGGTCTGTCATCCAGGGTGGGGAGGCCCTTCCGGTGGAGGGACTCGTACTTTTACACGGGTCGGGGGCCCCTCTGGAGGTTCAAGGAGATGGCCTATGCCAGGGTGGTGGGGAGGCACGAGTTCTCCTTCTCCTCGACGGGAGAGCTGCCGGGAAAGGTAACGGGTCTCAGGAGGAGAGTGCTTTCCTTTCCTTCCTTCGGGGTGGAGGGGTCGATGGAGAGGGAAGTGGGCTGGTGGCTGGACGGAAGGGTGGATCTAAGGAACCCCGACAACCTGATCTTCGTTTACAGGGGACGGAGGAAGTACCACGTCCTCTCGGAGGCGAGGATCATCAGGGGGAAGGACTTTGCTCCCCGGGACGCAAGGAACAGGCCCTTCTTTCACCCCTCCTCCATGAACGCCCGGGACGCCCGCTTCCTCGTCAACGTGGCAGGGGTGATGCCCGGAGACGTGGTACTCGATCCCTTCTGCGGCGCCGGAGGGATCCTCATAGAGGCAGGGCTGTTAGGAGCCAGGGTGGTGGGCGTCGACATAGACGGGAAGATGGTGGAGGGGTGTAGGAGGAACCTGCTCCACTATGGGGTGAGCGGAGCGGTGATGGAGGGCGATGCGAGGGAGGTGGACGTGGAGGCGGACGTGGTGGTAACCGATCCTCCCTATGGAAGGTCCACGAGGCTGACAGGGAGGCTCCGGGAGCTCTACCTCGACGCCTTCGAGAGGATACACACCCTGGTGAAGGAGCGCTTCGTGGTGGTCCTTCCCTTCGAAGGGGAGGGCCTTTTAGAGAGGTCGGGCTTTGAGGTATTAGGAAAGGCCCATTGGTACGTCCACTCTTCCCTGACAAGGAGGGTATACCTATGCAGCCCCTGAAGATCGTCTTTCTCGGGACCTCCGCATCGGTTCCCACGAAGGAGAGGGGGCTGCCGGCAGTCTACCTGGAATACGAAGGGAGGAGGTTTCTCTTTGACTGCGGTGAGGGAGCCCAGAGGCAGTTACTCCTGGCTGGAAAGTCCCCAACCTCCCTGGACGCCATCTTCATCACCCACTATCACGGCGATCACGTCTTCGGGCTACCGGGGCTCCTCAACTCCATGGAGCTCAACGGGAGGGAAAAACCACTCTATATCTTTGCCCCGGCCTCCACGCTCCACCGGATCAGGTGGCTGGTTCATGCCATACCCTTTTCTCCTTCCTTCCCCCTTGTCTGGAAGCCTGTGAAGGGAAGGGAGGTTCTCTGGGAAGAAAAGCTCTTCTACATCGAGTCCTACCCCCTCAAACACAGCACCGAGACCTACGGGTACATCTTCGTGGAGAGGGACAGGAGGAAGCTCCTTAAGGACAAGTTAGACGAGCTTGGGGTGAAGGACTGGAAGGTGTACCGGAAGTTGAAGGCAGGGGAGGAAGTGGAGTGGAACGGGGCGGTGTTGTCTCCGGAGGACTACACCCTCCTGGTGAAGGGAAGAAAGGTGGGCTACTTCGTGGACACGGCGCCGGTGGAGGTGCCCCCCGTCGACTACATCATCTTCGACGCCACGTTCCTTGAAAGTGAAAGAGAGAAGGCCAAGGAAACCCTCCACTCCACCGTGAAGGAGGCTGCAGAAGTAGCGAAGAGGGCAGGGGCCAAGAAGCTCTTCCTCTACCACATCTCCCCCCGCTACAGGGAGGAGGACCCTCTCCTGGAGGAAGCCAGAAAGGTCTTCGGAAACGTGGAAGTAGCGAGGGATTTGCAGGAAATTGTCCTAACTTAGGAATACCGCAGGGTGGCGAGGTAGTTCGTCTCGGGTTCGGGGGAGGTGTACCTTCGAATGAAGAGAAGATCGATAAAGTAAGTAGCTCCTCCAAAGATGAAGATAGTATTGAAATCAGCATAGTTGGTGTCGACAGTATTAGCTTGGGCCACAAGAACGTTATTCAGTTCGTAGGCCTTGGAGGTAAGACTCCCGTCTGGCAACCAGTAGAGTTCGGCACGGTACCACCTACCCACTACATCGTAAGGGGGAGTGGTACCA
>JALUER010000017.1 GCA_027043825.1 Microcaldota archaeon | reverse complement strand
GCCATAGGTAGGAGGAGGTTTGCCAGGATCGTTCACGAAGCGGCCAGGGAGTTCGGCTGGATGGTGGGCACGACGAGAAAGAACAAGAAGATGGACCACGACGTTCTCACGGCGTTCATAAAACCTAACTCCAACAGGGTAAACGTGGACGACTTTTCCCAGAGATTCGAGACCTCTGTGGAGGCCCTCTCCAGGATCCAGGAAGTTCTTTCACTCTTCCAACACCCGACGAAGCGTATGGTCGTGAATGCACCCGTGGCGCCGCTCGAGAGATATAGGAAAATGGGCACGCCCTTTCCACTTAGACTCGTGCTGGACATGGGGCCCAACAGGAAGAGGAAAAACCACGTGAAGATCGGTCGCCTCTTCCTGAAGAAGTACGACAGACTGGACGACCTCCTCATCAAATTCTTGGAGAAGGTTCACCCCAGGTATCTCTCCAACGATGTGAAGGAGAGCTACGCCGCGTCTTTCATCCACCAGGAGCTTCACCCGGAGGCCTCGATAGTGAGGAACCTCTGGTTTTACAGGTACGAGCTTCCGAGAAAGAAGGAGAGCAGGAAGACGGGCCTTCCACTGGCAGAGATAGACGCCGCCTACCACTACCCCACAAGGAGAGAGATCGTCCTGACAGAGGTGAAATCCTTCGAGAAGCCGAGGCAGGTTAGGCTAGTTCTCGAAAGGAATAATGGCAATGGAAAGAGGAGGAGAAGTAGCAAGCTGGACAGCTACAAGCAGGTGATAGAAATCCTGAGGGCCCAGGGCTACGAGGTAACCCCGGCCTTTGCCATAGTGATACACCCCGGCAAGGAGGGAATTGTAAGAGATATGTGGAAGGAGCTGGAGTCCCTAGCCCTCAAGAAAAACTACGACAAGTTAATAGGGTACTTCCTCGTCCCCACGGATCCGAGAAAGCCCCGTGTCTACATCTACGAGCTCTGAAGCTTTATATAGCCTACACAGGTAAAACATTAACGGAGCGGTCGGGGTGGTGTAGCCTGGAAGCATGCGGGACTGTGGATCCCGAGGCCCGGGTTCAAATCCCGGCCCCGACCCTGGTGATACCATGAGAATCGAAGTGGATCCAAAGAAGATGGGAGGAAAACCCGTGATTAAGGGCACCCGTGTTACTGTGGAGAGGATACTTGAGCTCCTCGAGGAGGGCTACACCCCCAAAGAAATTGCAGAAGAGCTAGGTATAACCACGGAGGACGTAAAAGCGGCGGTGGAGTACGCTAGGCGTATAGTGGCGTCCGAGGAGGTAGTAGGCGTTGTTGAAGCTGCTTATTGACGAGAATGTCGGTAAATACGTAGTACAGGGTCTAAGAAAGCGGGGATTTCACGTTCAGAGCGTGTCCGAGCTCATGAGGGGAGCCAGTGACGAGGAAGTCGCCCACCACGCCAGGAAAGAGAAGAAAGTTATCGTCACGATGGATAAAGACTTTGGAAGGATTGTCTTGGCATCGAAGGTGCCGGGAGTCGTCCTTCTCAGGGTACCCTTCCTGAAGGAAGACCTCTTAAAGGTAATGGAAGAAGTCCTCGAAAAAGTAAAGGAATTTTACGGCTATATAACGGTAGTCGAGAGGGGAGGAAGGATAAGGAGAAGGCCCATCTGATGGTCGGGGTGGTGTAGCCTGGAAGCATGCGGGACTGTGGATCCCGAGGCCCGGGTTCAAATCCCGGCCCCGACCTCCATCTTTTTATCCAAAACGGCCTAGTCTTTCATTATGTCCATCATAGGGGAGATCCTGGCCGAGGCAGAGAGGACGGGGGCCATCAACTTTGGCCCGGGCATGCCGGATCCTTCCACCTTCCCCGTTGAGGAGATAAAGAGCGCCGTTGGAGATGTCTCCGCCGACGAGCTGAACTACACGCCCTATCCCGGCAGGCCGGACCTGGTAGAGGAGGCCACGAGGTTCCTGGAAAGGAGGGGCATAGAGGGGAGGAAGGTCATAGTCACGGCGGGAGGACAGGAGGCCATCGCCCTCCTGGCCCTCTACCTCAAGAGGCACCACATGGGTATCAGGGTGGGGAACCCCTCCTACCTGGAGGCCCTCACCACCTTCAGGGCCTTCGATCTCTCGGTCTCGTCCTCGCCGGTGGACGAGGAAGGGGAAGTACCAGACGTGGCAGACGCCTACTACATCATCCCCACGGGCCACAACCCCACCGGGAGGACCATGGGCAAGGAGCGGAGGGAGGCCTTCGCCCAGCTGTCCAGGCGTGTCTTCCTCGTCGAGGACGGCACCTACGACCTCCTTTATTACGGAAAGGAACCAACCCCCGTTTCGGCCCTGACAGAGAACGGCGCGTACATCTTCTCCCTGAGCAAAGTAATATCTCCCGGTCTCAGGATTGCCTTCTTAGCAGTTCCGGAGGAGATGTATGGAGAACTAATAAGCCTGAGACCGGCCCTGAACATCGTGGCGCCTCCCATCTCCCAGGCCATCGCCCTGCGCCTCCTGGAGAGGGGCGTGGTGGAGAGGAACGCGGAGAGGGCCAGGGAAGTGTACAGGAAGAAGCGAGACGCCATGGTGAAGGGGCTGAAGGGTGTCATCGACTTCGTGGAGCCCACGGCAGGCTTCTTCGTCTGGACAAGGTTCGATAGGCCCGCCATGGAGGTCCTCCAAGAAGCAAGAAAGAAAGGCGTGGTTTTCGTGCCCGGGGAGGGCTTCTACGTGGTGAAGCCAGACCCCCACACCGCGAGGCTCTCCTTCTCCAAGGAAACGCCGGAGAGGATAAGGGAAGGAGTTGAGAAGATGAGGGAGATTCTCTCACGTTGATTTTCCTAGACGTCCTCCCCTAACTACACTCGACCGTTTTGAAGTCACACTACAAAACGGTACGGGCCGTTTTAAGTTCTTTCTTCAACACCGCCGTATCCGACATAGAGGATCCGGTCGGGGTGAAGAACCCTTATGAGCTCAGGCCGGTGGGTGACGATGACCGCGGTGATCCCGTGTTCCCTGACGAGGCGGGAGACCTTCCGGGCCAACCTCATGGCGGTGAGGGTATCCAGGTGGGCGGCAAACTCGTCGATGAGAAGGACGTTGGGGTAGTCAGCAAGTATGGACGCTATCTTGGCCCTTTCCTTCTGGCCCGTGGAGAGCTCGTGGAACTTGGCCCGGTAGAAGACCGCGTCAGAGAGCCCTGAGATGTTGAGCAGCTCTATGGCCGCCACCACATCTCCCGTCTTCTGGTAAACGTGTTCAAGGATGGACTCGTCCCCGAAGGAGGGCTCTATCTCGCCGGGGAGGAGGACCGAAATCCTCGCGTCGGGTGGAAGGGCCACCTCTCCCTCGTCAGGGGAAGAGAGACCAGCGAGGATCCGGAGTAGGGTGGTCTTACCAGCCCCGGAGAGGCCCACCAGGACTACCAGTTCTCCGGGCCGGACGGTAAGGTTCACGTTTCTCAGTACGTACCTCTGGATGACCCTTCTATCGACCCCAAAGGAGAGGAGGACGTCCTTTACCTTCTCGTCAATCCCCTCCACGTCGAGGACACTCGTGTACATCTTCACTACGTCACGAAGGACAATCGGAGAAGATACGGGGGGTGGGAAGCGCAGGACGGGCCGGTAGAGTTTTCCGCCGTGCTCCCGGGCAACGGGATCCTCGAAGAGGAACCTCTCGATGTACTCCCTTGCCTCCTCGTTGAGGGGATAGTAGAGGACGGGCCTCCCCGAAGCGGTGTCCCAGAGGTATTTGAAGCCCACCCTCTCGAAGAAGGGGTGATACCTGGCCATCTGGGCGATGGTCTCCACGAGGACCTTCTTCTTCCTCATCTCCGGAACGTCCCGCCCGTCTATCCACTTCAGGGCCTCCCTGACGATGGTCATTCCCAGGCCGTCGCCCCGGTAGTCGGGGTGTATCACCACCCGGGATATCCTTGTAACCGCCGTGTTACAGAGGTAGACCGCCCTTGCCCGGACCTCCTCGAAGAGCCTCTTCCTCGTGAGAGGGTCGAGTCTCCCCCCGTGTCTTCTCAGGGCTTCCCGGAGGAGCTTTTCGGGCCAGAACGTGGGGTGGAACCACTCCCGCGGAAAGACCTTCTCCCGGATGTTCCGGATGACGTGGTTTCCCATCCGCCGGTGCATGAGAGGGATGGGTGGGTCGACGCGGAGGTACCCGACAATCTCCGGCTCGTAGGGTTTCCGGTCCACTAACTCCATGACGAGGAAGCGGGAAACGGGAAGGGACCCTTTGATCTCGACGAGGATGCAGTCATCGTCTGGCTTCACGTTGGCCTCCACGTACTCCCCATCACACCACCAGATTGCCACCGTTTCCTTTCTGGAAGCGTAGTGGTACTGTTCCAGTTCAGCGATCCGTTCGAAGTCCTCTGGACGCACGGCTTCCCTCACCCGGAGACGGTAGGAGTAGAGGACGTCGCCGGTTAGAGGGTCCTTCTTATCCAAGGTAAGCTCTTCCTGGAAGGGCGGCCACGCAACGACGGACTTGCCCCCGTAGAACTTCCAGAGGACAAACTCGCTGGGCAGGTAGACGTTCTTCTCCTCTTTCACCTCTATCTCCACGTGCTCGTTCTTCCTGAACCACTGGGCAACGGAGCCGGGGAGGTACAGCCGGATGGGCTCGCCACCGACGAGAACGTCCAGGTAACCCTTCCAGCGGAAGCTATACTTGGGAACGCCTGCTCTCTTTACCTTTCCCCTCAGCTTCAGCATCCATTATCTTTTTGACGTCTTCTTCTTTTAACCGGACCCAGACCTGGGCCCCCCTCTTCACCTCCACGGGAACGGGCTCCCGGAAGGCCACGGGGTCTTCCAGCCTCCAAGCGTAGATAGTCTCCCTGCCAGCTGCGTACTTTTCCAAGAACCTTCTCTCCTCTTCACTCATCCGTGGTAGCGCTCTGTTAACTTCCAGCTCCTCCACACCTTTCAGGAACACCGTCCCGTAGGCCTTTCCCCGATGGATGAGAGCCACCTTTCCCCTGTAGCGGGTGGGGAACCTCCGGAACTCGTAGCGTTTCTTCCCCGAGAGGATGAGGTCGATGAAGGGCCTCTTCACGATGAGCCCCTTGATGGGATCAGTGCTAGAAGGCCTCCTCATCCTCCCGTCGGCGATCACCTCCCTCATCACCACTATTAAACTCTCGTGGAAAAGCTTATTGGAGAAGACCCACCTTCTTCTTCATTCTACAGACTGCACAGAGGCGTCCCGAGGAAGGCATCCCACAGGCTTCACAGCGACGGGGGGCGCTCCCCTCCGGGGGAGGGGTGATGGATAGGAAGAACTTCAAGAGGCTCTTCCTGGCGCCTGGTGTCCTCTTCTCGATCTCCTTCAGGAAGCCGCGGATCTTGACAGTGGGGGCCTCGTCCTCGGAGGGACAGCCCGTGGGAAATGAGACTATGTTCCGTTTTCTCGCTTCCTCTGCTATCTTCTCCTCTGGAATGTAGAAGAAGGGCCTCACCTTGAGGGGACCGACGGACGTCTTCACCACGGGTCGCAGGGTGGAGGAGTAACGGGTGTTCCCTGTCATGGCGTTGAAGAGGTAGAAAGAGACCATGTCGTCGAGGTTGTGG
>JALUER010000016.1:4330-5753 GCA_027043825.1 Microcaldota archaeon | reverse complement strand
GGTGAGATCCTCCGTCCGGTTCCAAGGGTATATGAACCAGGCCCATTCCTCCACTTTCACACCGTAGAAGTCCGGCGTGAACTCGGCGTTGGCTATCCACTGCATGGCAGCAGTCTTCACCTCCGCTGCTCCCATTTCCAGGGCGTGCTCCTTCCCCACCTTCAGGCTCTTCCCCGTGTCCACGATGTCGTCCACCAGGAGGACCTTCTTACCCTTCACGTCCTCTGTCAGCCGCTGGAGTACCACCGCCTCGTTTCTCTTCCTCGTTGCCGTCGAGCCCCAGTGTTCTACCTTGAAGGAGAAGACGAGGTTCACGTCGAGGACGTCGGCGAGGATCCTGGCGGGGCACAGCCCTCCCCGGGCGATTGCAACGATGGCGTCCGGCCTAAAACCCGAAGAAAGAATCTTTTCAGCCAGGGAGAGGGTCCAGGACTCCACGTCAACCCAGGTGACCCAGACGTACTTCACGTTACACAGTTACTGGTCCGAGGAAAATAAAAATCATCGGTTGCACGCCATTGGTTCCCCGAGGTTCAGCTCCCTGTTTGAGACCGTGCAATAAAACCCTTCCTGAGAGCAGAGCTGGTAGAAGGCGCAAACGTGCTCTGCTCTGGTGGGGTAATCCACTGCAAGCACTGGTTTGCCGTCCCTTTTGACCTCCCGGAGATAGCGGAGTTCGTGTGGTACCCTCCGATCATCGTCCATGAACCACGTGTCTTCTTTGCCTACCCCGTCGATACACCTCTTGTAACCCTCATCCTCATATAGCTCCACGGCGTTCTGGGGTATTATTAGAAACCCCGGGCGAACTGACTTCATCCTTCGTGAGATCTCGCAGACGAACTCTACCATTCTGTCGCGGGCCCTTTCTTCACCCCGCTCCTGCCACCACTCGTACACGTCTACCCTATCCAGGTAAAGGCCGTCGTACCCCAGGGCGAGGAGCTCGTCTGCTCGGCGAAAGACTATCTGCTTCCACCTACTGTCCCAGAACCGTACGATGTAATTTCCCTTCCACTCTGGGTTTTCTTCTATAATGAAGTCCGGGCTTCCGACTTTCCAGTCTACCCAGTAGTCCCTGTAATCTTCCGCCTCTCCTATTGAGAGGTACGCCAAGACCTTCTTTCCTGCTCTGTGTAGCCTGACCAGGTCCTGAGGAGTGAGGCTTGCGTCGTCTGGGTCCACTACGATGAAGGAGGCCGGTACGGTGGTAAGGGCATCCTTGTTAGCGTCTTGGAGCTGGTAGTGCCAGAGGTTTGGATGAAAAGAGGAGAGTAGTATGGCAAGAAACGCCAAGAGAGTGGCGAGAGGTTTCACCCATTTATGTGACGGGAAAGCGTTAATAACCCGACCGGACAAAAATTAGGTGTGACGGAATCCCGTATAGTGGCGGTGAGTCTTGGCAGGGAGTTCGACACCGAAC
>JALUER010000016.1:0-4320 GCA_027043825.1 Microcaldota archaeon | reverse complement strand
GGTCTTGGACGTCCACGGAATGGAGGTATATGTCTTTGCTTTTGGGGTGGTGGTTTTCTTTGACTACCGGGAGAACACCGCCCGGTCTTTCCTCGAAAAACTAAAAGGGGCGGTGTTAGAGCCCACGGAGGTCTTTGTTGAAGAGTACCTCTGGAAGGGGAGCAAGAAACCTGTAGGTAGGAGTATCCGGGTCGGTGGGAAGGAGGTCTGGGTGAAGGACGACGCCCTGTATGGTGAGCTGGATGAGGACGGTAAGAAGGTGGTGGCACTTGTGCTGGCCCAGTCGGCGGCCCTGCGGCGGGTGGAGAAGGAAACCGACGAACTGATGGAAGTTGTAGAGGGTGTCTTGGACGAGCTCATAACAAAGCCCATCATACTGTCTCTTTCCCGGCTGAGGAGGTCGTTATTAGAGGCCCTTAAGGCCAGGGGAGCCCTACTAAACGACTTGTTCATACTGGAAAAACCCCACGTGGCCTGGGAAGAGGAAGGGTATGAAAGACTCTTTGAACGGCTCCGTTACGTGTTCGAAATAGAGGAGAGGTTCAATGTTATGGCCAAGAAGCTGTCAGCAGTTGTGGAGACTGCGGAGATGGCGTCTCAGCTTGTCTCGGACGCCAGGTTCTTCATCCTCGAGTTCCTCATAGTCCTCTTCCTTCTGGTAGAGGTGCTCTCGCTTTTCTGGTGAAAGCAGCCGGCTCAGCCCTTTCAAGCCCGGGCACCAATACCCTTCCGGTCGCTCATCATCGCCGCGCCACCATTAACTTCACGGGCAGTTTTCCATAAAGCACCTCTCCCTTGACTTCCACCGTGTAGCCCTCTTCCTCCAGGTATCTTGCCATTCTCTGCCACTTGGTGGTGATGAGCACGATCTCCTCCACACCGGCCTCCCTGGCGGAAGCTGCAAAGCCTGCATAGAGTTCATCAACTGCCCTCGGGTTGGCGATCTTCAGGCCATAGGGAGGGTTCGTGACCACGTGTGTGGGGGTAAACGGGAGTCTTTCCAGCCGCGTGGCGTCTCCCTTGAAGCACCTCACCCTTGCGGTGCCCGCCGGGCGCAGATTTTCTTTACAACCTCTAACGTGCTTCGTAAACTTATCCATTCCGTAGATATCGTCCACGATCCAGCGAATCCTTTTTCTCAGCTTTCTCCTCCACCTCCAGATGTTCCACCTACCCCACCTCTCAAAGGCAAAGCTCCGGAAGAGGAAGTGAGGGACCCTTCTCCTCCCCAGCTCTGCCTCGATGGGGATGGTGCCTCCTCCCGCCATGGGGTCGAGGAGGACGTCCTTCCAACTACTTTCCCTGATCAGTGCAGAGGCGAGGGTGGTGTTCAGGGCGGCGGGATGGTGATAGACCCTCCAACCCCTCCGGTGAAGTGCCTTCCCGCCCGTGGTGTCAAGCCCCACGAAGACGGTGTCTTCATCGACGTCCACCCTAACCGTCACCCACGGGTCTTCCAGGTTCACGGGCGGGCGGCGTCCGTAGCGTCCGAGGAACCAGTCAACGATTACTCCTCCGGCTTCCCTCTCCACGTCCAGGCTCCGGAAGGGGTGTTCTCCGATCCTTTCTGTCCGGACGGCAAAGGAACGGTCAAGGGGAATGTACTCGTCCCAGTCCACACTCGCCACTACGTCCAGGACTTCCTTCAGCGTCTGAACATCCTCCTCCACGTCAATGAGCAGGATGACTCTCTCCACCGTTCTCAGGACATAGTTGAAGAGGGGTACGTGGCCCCGTGCCTCGATCCTGCCCTTCCTAATGACCTTGGCCCTATAGCCTAACTCTTCGAGCTCGCCGAGTACGTAGCCTTCAAGTCCTACCAGCGACGTTAGAAGGAGCCTTTCCACGCTATGAGTAGATCGTTCTTGGTTAAGAACCTTCCTTTCCCAGCAGCTTTTCTGACACTACCGCGTAGATACCCCACATCCAGGCCTGCACGACGAGGGAAACCACAATGCCCAGTAGACTGACCAGTATAAAGAGTGGTAGGTTAACGGTCCCTGCGCCAGTCAGGAAGGGATTAAGGAAGACAGATACCAAGACTGCTGCCACTGCGAGGAGGAGCAATGAGGGGACGAAGAACGCGTAGAAGAAGACCTTGATAGACGTGGAAAACGGCACCCTCCAGGAGCCCTTTATGGCTTCCACGGCATCCCTTCCCTTTATCAGGTAGTAATTCAGCGGGGCGAACTTTATGCTCATCAGAATGGCCGTCACCACCGCTACAAGGACGGCAAATGCTGTTATCAGGATGCTCTCAGCCACGAACATTGGTAGGAATGCCAATACCCCTGCTATCAGGGCGGAGATAATTACTATCAGACCTACGAGGAGACCGGCTATCAGGAAGTCCAGGTAGCGGTCCTTTGCTACCTCAAAGGCCCCTTGGAGGGTCCCTGTCTTTTCGAATACCAGGGCGAGCACCGCGGCCATTATAAATGGTGATAGGAAGAAGGAGAGAACCCCGCCGACGTAGGGGAGGAAACCCACGAACGACTGGACTAGGAGTAGGAGCACCAGGTTTGGCAGGTGTTTTTGGGCCCGCTCCCAACCCTGCGTGAAGTACCCCACCCTAAAAGAGGGAGCCCCTCCTATAAAAGTCTTGCTTTTAACACCCTCGCACCCTTCTCTATCCGTGTACGCAGACGTCCACCTCCACCTCTACGAGGCAGAGAACCCGGCCTCCCTGGTGGAGAAGTCACGGGAGAGAGGAGTGGACCTCTTCGTCACCGCTGGGGAAGACGTGCCTACCTCGGGGCGATGTGTGGACCTCACGGAACTACCTGGTGTCTACGCCGCCGTGGGGGTTCACCCCTCCAGGGCAAGGGAGCCCTACGACGTGAAGGAATTAGAGCGGCTCCTGGAACAGTCAAAGGTGGTAGCGGTGGGTGAGGTGGGTCTCGACGCCAAGTACGAGCGCTTTGGGATCTCCTTGGAGCGCCAGAGAAGGGTCTTCCTGGACATGGTGAGACTGGCAAGGGAGTACGATCTCCCCCTGGTGGTCCACAGCGGCCGGAGCTTCCGGGAGGTCCTGAACATCCTCTTCTCCTCGGACGTGCGGGCAGACCTCCACTGGTACTCTGGAAGCGTATCCCTGGCCGTGGAAGCAGCCGAGAGCGGCTTCATGTTCTCTCTGGGGCCGGCCATACTCCACTACAAGAACTACAACGGACTGGTGGAGGCCCTACCCCTCTCTTCCCTCATGACGGAGACGGACTACCCCGTCCGGATCGGTGGAGTGGAGAATGGGCCCTGGAGGGTAACTGAAGTGGTAAAAAGGGTGGCGGAGGTGAAAGGGGAAAACGAAGAGAAAGTGGGGAAGGTGCTTTATAATAATACCCTCAACTTCTTCAAGGTGAAACCATGAAGATCGAAATTTACGGAGCCGGCCACGAGGTGGGCCGCTCAGCCATCATCGTCGACACCGGGAAGACACGGGTGCTCCTGGACTACGGGGTGAAGATCGAACCGGACCACGTGGAGTACCCCCTGGAGTTCCATGGCATGATCGATGCCATGATCCTCTCCCACGCCCACCTGGACCACTCCGGCTACATCCCCCATCTCTTCTATGAACTCACCACGAGCGTTTTCATGACACCTCCCACCCTCGACATCTCTAAGATCCTCTGGGAGGACGCCATAAAGGTTGCCAAGCTGAGGGGTGACGAGCCCCCCTTCGAGAGGCGCCAGATAAAGGAGACCCTTCGTCACACCATGACCTTCCACTACTACCAACCCTTCATGGTCAGTGACGAGGCAACGGTGGAGTTTATCGACGCGGGACATATTCCTGGTTCCTCCTTCGTCAGGATGCAAACCGATGAGGCTACCATCCTCTACACGGGCGACTTCAAGATCGAGCCCATGCGCCTCCACTCGGGGGCGGATCTCTCCCACGTGGACGCCGACGTCCTCATCATGGAATCTACCTACGCCAACAGGGACCACCCGCCCCGCCACGAAACGGAGAAGAAGTTCATAGAGAGGGTAAAGGAGGTACTCGATAATGGGGGAAGGGTTGTGGTGCCTGTCTTTGCCGTGGGCAGGGCCCAAGAGATCATTGATCTCCTCACGTCTGCTCGCATCGATCCGGTCTACTTTGACGGGATGGGTAAGAGGGTGACCAAGGCCATCCTCCGCTACCCCGACTACATAGCCAACTACCACCGTCTCAAGAAGGCCTCCAAGCACGTGGTCTGGGTGAACAACAGCCAGCAGAGGGACAAGGTGATGGAAGGGCCCGCCGTGGTGGTGACCACAGCCGGTATGCTCCAGGGAGGGCCCGTCCTCCACTACCTACTCCGGGTGAAGGACGAC
>JALUER010000015.1 GCA_027043825.1 Microcaldota archaeon | reverse complement strand
CTCCACGCCCCCTCGACCCCCCTCCTGGAGGCCGTGAAGGATCACGACCTGCGCCTCACCTCCATCAGGTGGGGATGAGCCTACATCCCTTCACCATGAAGGTCTTCCCCTCCCCTCCCCCTGAGCAAGAAACGTCCACGCAGAGGTCCCGGTAGCAGACCTTCCCTCCACCACAGTCCACGAGGACGGTGTAGGGGGCGTATATTTTTACCCCGTCCACCACACCGCAGGTCTTCATTCTGTCTTCTATGACCTGGGACAAGTACTTGAGATGTATCAGCCTTACCCCTCTTTCCGCAGCCGTGTACACCCCATAGAAGGCACTTATGAGGACTATGGACACTGCCAGAATCGCGGCCCCGGTGACCAGGGCGTCGAGGCTGACCTGCGCCCTCATCAGGACCCACTCATGAGCTCGTCTATGGTGTCCTCTATGCTCTGCTCGGCAGACTCGTACTTGGAGGCGAGCTTCTTGGACGATGTCCTCATCTGGTTGAAGACGTAGACTGCCAGGGCTGCCAGGGCGGCTATCACGATAAGGAGCTCCGCCGAGACCTGGGATCTCATTATAAGAATTTGCCACCTTCTCCTTAAATCGCTTCTCGGGGGATGACCAATGGATCGCAACGAGGCCTTTGAACTCATCGTCTCCTGGCTCACCATATCCATCGCCTTCGCCTGGGACATGGATCCCTACACCTTCTTCCACCACCTCCCCTTCTACTTGGTAGCCGTGGGGACCGCCTTCATCTTCCACGAGCTCGCCCACCGCTACGTGGCCAACCGTTTTGGGTATCCCGCCCGCTACGTTATGTGGAGGGAGGGTCTCTTCTTCGCCCTCCTCCTGGCCATAGCCACCAACGGCCGCTTCGTCTTCGCCGCCCCTGGCGCCGTGTACATCTTTGGGCATCCCAGGCCCAGGGAGAACGCCTACATATCGGCCGCGGGCCCCCTGGCCAACTTGGTGGTGGCCTTCCTCATCTGCGGCTTTCTCTTCCTTACCCAGCCCGTGAAGTCCATCTCGATGCTCCTTCAGGGCCTTGCCTGGGTCAACCTCTTCATCGGCGCCTTCAACCTCTTCCCCCTTTACCCCCTCGACGGTTCCAAGGTCCTCCCCTACTCTCCAGCCCTCTACGTCCTCCTCCTTGTCCTCTTCGGGGTTGGGTTCACTCTCTGCGGTGTTATGTAACAGTTTGTCACCCCCACGGTGAAAAATGAAGTATATAAGGGAGGACTCCTTCTTACCTACGCGCGGATGAAGGGGGTGTAAAACAAAGGAAGGGAAACCCGGAGGGGCGTGGCCGGGAGGAAAGCCCACCCGGCGTAACGGGACAAGGAGTAAGGTTCTGTTCCCGGCCACGCCCAAGGGTTAAATAACCCTTCTCCCTATTTCTCTCGATGAACAACCTCGTCTCCCTCGTCAGGTCCATGCTGGATTCTGGTGCCTCGGTAGAGGAAGTAGTCTCTTCCCTGAAGGAGATGGGTGTCTCGGAGGAGGACGCCAAGAGGCTCATCGTCCTGGCCAACCGGGAGATCCTCCTTACGCTAAGGAACGACCTGAGGAACCTGGTGAAGGACGTCTTCGAGGAAGAGAAGGATAAGTTCCTGGCGGAACTCAGGTCAGAGATAAACGACACCCTCGAGTTCAAGGTGAAGGAGGTAAATAGAAGGCTGTTCAAGCTCGTGAGGGACGAGATAGGCAAGTACACCTCGGAGCTGAGTAGGGTAGAGGAAAAGGTGGACCTGTTGGATAGGAGGCTCCTCGACCTGGAGAAGAGGGTCTACTCCAGGGGGTCCTACCGGGTGAAGATGGGGGTTACCCCGGGGAAGCTCCTCATACTCCTTGGCATCCTGCTGGCCCTGATTGGACTCCTCGCCCCCCTTGACCTGATCTACCGGGCCGGGCTGGGTATCATAGGTATATTCTTCGTGGTTGGGGGTGTCCTCCTTGGATGACCTGGACGCCGTTTTCAGGGAGCTGTCGGACTACGTCCCTGTGGCCCCCTACAAGGTCTTCACCTCTCCAGGGGAGGTAGAGTGGAATGATTTCCCGGCGGTGGCCAAGATATCCTCTACCACCCACAAGACCGACGTCGAGGGTGTGGTCCTCGGGATCAGGGACGAGGAGGAGCTGAGGGAGGCCGTGGAGAGCCTCCTAAAGGTACACCCGAAGGTCATCGTTCAGCCCCAGTTGGAGGGAGTGGAGGTCTTCCTCGGGGGCAAGGACGACCCTCACTTCGGGCCGGCCGTGAGCCTCGGCCTCGGCGGCATCTTCGTGGAGGTCTACAGGGACGTGTCCACCCGGTTGGCTCCCCTCAGCGCCGCCGACGTGGACGACATGGTGAATGAACTGAAAGGAGGAGTCATCCTCCGGGGCTACAGGAAGAAGGTTGACTACAACGCTCTCGTCAGGGCCGTCCTCGGCTTCTCTTCCTTTCTCTGGGAAAAGAGGCCCAAGGTAGCCGAGGTGAACCCCCTCGTAGTCACGGAAAGGGGTGCCTTTGCCGTGGACGCGAGGGTATTCTACTAAAGGGCCGCGTACTCACCCCTCTTTGGCTGGAAGACTTCTCCCTTCCTGACGAGCTCCTCCAGGAGCTCCTCCAGCTCCTCCTTTGTTATACCGTAGACGCTGACCTCCGTCAGTATCTCGTCGAACTTGGCCGTGTTTTGAGTCTCCGTCAGCGACCTTATGGTGTTCAGGACGAGCTTGAGCTTCTGTACCTTGCTCTTCGTCATGCCCGTGTAGAGCACGTCTATGTCAAACTCGCCGGTCTGGGGGTCCTTCAGGACCTCCTGCATGGAGTAGAGGAGGAGCTCCTTTGCCCTCTCGGCGTCCTCCTTCGTGATGACGTTGGATAGCCTCACCCTCGCCGACGCCTCCGCCAGCCTTATGAGGGCCTCCATCTGGCGGGCGTTTATGGGTACAATGTTCTTCTGCCTTCCCTTCTCCCTGAGCTGGACGTAGAAGTCCAGGAGGGTCTTCTCCGCCTCGGGGGATAGGACGGGGAACACCCTGGTTCTGGCGTAGGCCACGTACTTCCTGAGGAGCTCCGGGTCGATGGCAGGCTTCACTACCTTCTCCGCTTCCTCCACCTCTTCCTCGGAGATGTCTTCCCCCACTCCCTTCTCGTACTGCATCCTCATCTGCCCGGCCCGGTGGGTCTTCAGGATGTGGGAGGCGATGTCCCTGTCCTCCTCCGCCG
This sequence comes from Microcaldota archaeon, assembly GCA_027043825.1. GTDB lineage: Archaea > Iainarchaeota > Iainarchaeia > JAADDC01 > JAADDC01 > WANZ01. The sequence goes on along the minus strand of JALUER010000015.1, from coordinate 15,785 downwards.
TCTTCACTTCCCGGATTACGAACATCAGGTCGAACCTGTTGAGTATGGTGGGCTCGATGTTTATCTGGCTCACTATGGGCTCTCCCTCGTCAAACCTCCCGAACTTGGGATTGGCGGCGGCAAGTATGGACGTCTCTGCTTTGAAACGGGTAACTATGCCTGCCTTTGCTACACTTATCGTCTGCTGCTCCATCGCCTCGTGCAGTGCTTGCCTCTCCTTTGCGTCTATCTTGTCAAACTCGTCCACAGCCGCCAGACCACCTGAAGCGAGGACGAGAACACCTGCCTTTATGACCCAGCCCCCTTCACCGAACTCGTCCTTCTCGGCGGAGGCGGTGAGACCTGCGCCGGTGACGGTCTTACCTGCCACGTAGAAGCTCTTCGGGGCAAGTCTCGCAGCGTACTCTAACATCTGGGACTTACCCGTACCTGGATCACCGAGGAGGAGGATGTGGATGTTCCCCCTTATCCTCGTGCCGTCCGGGAGGACCTTCTTGACCCCTCCAAAGAGCTGTAAGGCGATGGCCTCCTTTACCTTCTCGTGCCCCTTGATGGCAGGGGCTATGGAGGCAATCAGTTTTTCGTATATCTTGGGGTCCGAGGCCAGCTCCCTTATCTGTCTGAGCTCCTCCGGCGTAGGCTCCAGCTCCTCGAACTCCTTCTGGACTGACTCCACGTGGAGGGCCTCGATGTACTTGTCCTGAACCGTGCTCTTGCCCTGGGTCTTCTTTATCCTCAATACCCCCACAACGATGATCCTCTCTCCCGGGGTGGTCCTGTTCACCAGGTCGTCTTCCAGGTATATGGCGATGTGCCTGCTCTGTTCACCTCCCCTGAGGTACTCCAGGGGCTCCTGTATCCTGATCTTCTGGAAGTCCGTGTAGGTGGACTTCTCCTCTATGAGCTGAAAGTCCCTCTTTCCACAGAAGGGACAGGAGAGGGGCTTCTTGAGAACGGCCCCTTCCTGAACCACCGGAATGATGTTTCCGCAGGACTTGCAGGCCCAGGCCGCCACCTTGATCCTGGGCATCACGTCGGTGACTTCCCTCACTATCCCCTCCACCAGTATGACCTTCCCGATGTACTCGGAGGAGATGTCCCGGATGAGCACCCGCCGGGCGGAGGGTATGTTCTTTATGCCCACCCGGATGACTATGTCCTTAGGAGCCCCCGGTATCTCGATCTGGTTGGCGGCGTACTCGAAGAGTTCCCTGTAATAGTCCGGGTTCTCCAGGAACTCGTCTGCTATCTGGTAGTCGAAGCGGGCCAGCTTATCGTAATCAATTATGAGCCTCCTCTTGGCCGGATAAAGCTTTGCTATCTCCAGGAGCTCGTCCATATAGTAAACACGGAGGAACTGCTCCGCTTTCTTCGTGAGCTCCTCGTTCTGGGACGGATCCTCCGTGAAAAAGAGCCTCAAAGGTTGAACCTCACCCTCCATCTAACATAACCTCCCGCCATACCCTATTAAGCCTGACCGTTGGGGTTACTAACCCCCACCCCTTCCCCCTTCTTTTCCCGAACATACGGTATCCTGTACTCGGCCCCGCAGCGCAGGCACCTGTAGACCACCGTGGGGTAGGGCCTCGTAACCAGCCTGACCTTCACCGTTTCCGGCGTCCAGGGGACGAAGCACCTTCTACAGAAGGTGTACTTCCTCTTCCCCAGCTTTACCTGGTGCTTCCTGGCCACCCTAACCGCCAAGTAGACGTAACGCCTCGCCAGCTCCTCGTCCTCCCTGAGGACCTCCCTCGCCCTCCGAAGGAGGATCCCCACCCTCTCGGCGGCCACCTTCCTCTGGTAGTCCTTGTCCCTCTTCCCTATCCTCACCACACTTTTAGATGGTTCGGCTCTCCTTAAAACGTGGAAGTGATAAAGAGGGGCGCCGAGGCGGTTCTCTACAGGGACGGGGATAGGGTCGTGAAGGTGAGAGTAAAGAAGGGCTACCGGCACCCCCTCCTCGACGAGCGGATCCGGAGGTACAGGACGAGGAGGGAGGCAAGGCTCCTTTCCAAGGCCCGGGCCATTGGCATCAACGCCCCGAGGGTAATAGAGGTAGACGAGGAGAGGTACACCGTCGTGATGGAATACATAGAGGGCGTTCAGCTGAAGAAGGCCCTCAACAGGCAAAGCCTTCACCTCATGGAGGAGGCCGGACGAATGGTGGGAGCCCTCCACCGCTACAACCTGGTCCACGGCGACCTGACCACCTCTAACTTCATCCTGAAGGACAGGGAACTATACCTGATAGACTTCGGCCTGGGGGAGGTGTCCACGAGTATCGAGGATAAGGCGGTGGATCTCGTCTGCTTCAAGAAGAGCTACTTCGCTACCCATTCGGATATCCCAGAGGGCTGGGAGCTCTTCCTGAGGGGATATACCTCCGCCTTTCCCGACGCTGAGAAGGTTCTCAGGCGGATGGAAGAGGTGGAGAGGCGGGCGAGATATTTATAAAACATTCCCTCCTTTCAGTTGGTGGATAAGCATGGCGCGGATGCACGCACGTAGGAAGGGCAAGTCCGGATCCAAGAAGCCCGCCAGCAAGGTTCCACCCAAGTGGGTGGAGAAGTCCCCCGAAGAGGTGGAGAAGCTGGTGGTGGAGCTTGCCAAGAAGGGATATTCCACCGCCATGATCGGCCTCATTCTCCGGGATCAGTACGGCATCCCGGACGTCCGGGCCATAACCGGTAAGAAGATACTCACCATCCTAAAGGAGCACAACCTGGCTCCTCCACTCCCCGAGGATCTGGCAAACCTCATCCGGAAGGCCGTTCGCGTGAGACGCCACCTGGAGAGGAACAAGAAGGACATGCACAATAAGGTGGCCCTCCAGAGGATTGAGTCAAAGATAAAGAGACTCGTGAAGTACTATAGGCGAGAAGGCGTGCTTCCACCAGACTGGAGGTACTCTCCTGACAAGGCCGCCATCCTGGTGAAGAGATGAGAGTGAAGCTCACTATCTATGGCTGTGGTGAGGTGGAGATCGAGGGGAATCCCCGGGAAGTGCTCGAAAAGGCCGACGTGATCGTGGTGGAGTGGAAGGTGAGGTGTGATGGCAAGGAGAAGGGTTAAGGCTGTGGATCCCTGGAAGGTCAAGCAGTGGTTTACCATAACCTCTCCCAAGATCTTCGGGGAGAAGGAGATCGGCGTCACGGCCGCCTCGGATCCCGAGCTCCTCGTGGGCAGGACGGTCGAGGTCCTCGGTTCCGAGATAACAGGTTCCCTCTCTCACCTCCAGTACCTTCTCAGGTTCCAGATTACCCAGGTGGTTGGTAGCACCGCCCGGACCGAGTTCGTTGGCTACGAGCTGGAGCGGTCCTTTATGAAGAGGCTTACCCGCCGCCACTCCTCCAAGGTGGAGGTTGTCTTCGACGTCGAGACGAGGGATAAGAAGAAGCTCCATGTCAAGGCCATAACCTGGACCGCCGTCCGGGTGTCTCGCTCCAAGAAGACGGACATAAGGAAGAAGATGGTGGAGATCATCACCGAGGAGGCCAAGAAGAGGGACAAGGACGACCTCATGAAGGAGTTCTTTGCCGGAGACCTGGCTAAGCGCATAGCCTCCGAGGTGAAGAAGATCGCCCCGGTTAGAAGGGTAGAGATAGCCAAGGTCCGTTACCTGAAAGAGGAGACCGAGAAAATCCCATCCTCCTCATGAACTACCTCGAGCCCTTTGTGTGGATCCTACCAGCATACTTCTCCAACGCCTCGGCCACCCTTTCCAAGTACCTGAAAAAGCGCCATCCGATCGATTTCGGGAGGGAGTGGAAGGGTTTCAGGGTTCTGGGGGACGGCAAGACCTGGGAAGGGTTTTTCACGGGTGTATCGATTGGAACGGCTGTGGGCTTCCTTCTCGGAGATGTATACACGGGGTTCTTGCTCTCCCTCGGCGCCATGTTGGGGGATCTCATTGGTAGCTTTCTGAAAAGGAGGATGGGATTGGAAAGGGGTGAGGAGGCGCCGCTCCTGGATCAGCTGGACTTCCTCGTCGGTGCCTTTCTCCTCGTGCCTCCACCCCCGGAATGGGCCGTTCTACTCATAGCCGCCACACCCGTGGTCCACAGGGCCGCCAGCGTGGCGGGCCACCTCTGGGGTGTCAAGCGTGAGCCCTGGTGAGATCGGAACACTCCTGTTCTTCGTTCCCTACGGCGTGCTGTTGGGGGTAGCCCTCTCCTCGCCCCTCTCTGGTGCGGTCTCCTATCTCCTCCTTGCCGTGCCCTCCCTCCTTGACTACAAGAGGGGGGTTCTCTCCTGGGGACGCCTCTTTGCCTACGGCGTCGTTTCCTTTGTTGTGGGTTTTATCGTTAGCTTCTAAAGATTTCCCCTCTACGATAAGAACGGCTGCAGCCCCGTGGTGTAGCGGCCAAGCATGCGGGACTCTGGATCCCGCGACCGGGGTTCGAATCCCCGCGGGGCTACTTCCCCCTATCACAAACATTTTAACCGTTCTGTAATACACTGTAATACATGGGGACAAGGGTGGTGCCGGTCAGGCTTCCCGAAGATGTTGTCGTGTTTATCAAGGAAAAACACTCTGGCGTGTCAGAGTATATTCGAAAGCTCGTGGAACGGGAAGTGAGACGAGAAAGGTTGCTGGCAGAGCTAAAAAAGGTGCACGTTAAGTGGAAAAAGAGACCCTCTGTCCCGGTAACAAGGCTCATAAGGGAGGATAGAGATGTACTGCTTTGACACCTCCGCCCTCGCCGCGTTGGTTCTGGAAGAGGAGCCGTTGGAGTCCTACCTGGAGGAACAAGTTATTACCCTCAACCACGCCTTTGTGGAGACGTTGAACGTTATATGGAAGCGTGTGGTGCTTCTGGGGGAGGTAGAACGTTTTGACGAGCCGTTGAGAAGGCTGGAAATACTGCGCGAGCTACTTGTAGTCAAGGATACGTGGAACTACAGAGACCTTGTCTTGGACATCTCGTCCACTTACAAGCTACCCGTCTACGACACCCTTTTCATCGCCTGCTCCCTCCGGGAAGGAGCAAAACTGGTAACCCTCGACACAAAGCAAAAAAGGGTTTACAAAGAACTCTCGAAGAAGCGGCACTCCTAAGGTTTTTCTACCACCTCCCCCACATTATACCGTGGAGTTTCGGAGGCCGTCCTACCAGGAGAGAAGGGAGTTCTACAGGAAAGAGTTTGATTACCGGGCCGCCGTGAGGTTTGTCAGGCGCCATGACGATAACCCGGTCTTTGCTGTCAAGCTGGGGGCAAACAGCGGCACTTACGACCCTCGTTTCGAGGAGAAGATCAGGAAGCGGGTGAACGTTCTCTTCCTGGGGCCCCTCCTCGAGCGCTTCTCCCCGAGGGAGCTGAGGAAAGTTTTCGCCTACTACGCCCCGGAGGGGGTCTACTACTGGAGGAACAGGGTGGTGGACTACGGTATCTGTAGAACCTGCCCCTTCAAGCGGCGGCGCCTCTACGAGAGGTGCTTTTCCTGCGCCAACTTCCTGGGCCAGGAGCTCGTCTTTGACGTAGACGCTGACACTAACGGTAGCCTTGAGGGAGCGGCCGAGGCGGCCGTCAAGATACACATATCCCTTCCCTTCGAGGAAAAAGTCTACGTCTACTCGGGGAGGGGCTTTCACGTCCACGTCTTTGACGAGGAGGCCTATAGGCTGCCCTTCGAGGAGAGGAAAAAGATAGCAAAGAAGTTCGAGCGGTACATAGATCCCTGGGTGACTGCAGGCCCCTCAAACCTCATCAGACTTCCCTACACGCTGAACGGCCTGAGCGGAACGGTGGCGGTGCCGGTAGAAGATCCCGTAAAGTTCCTTTACCACTCGTCCTCGTCGAAGTCCCCTTCAAAGTCCTCGTCGTCAAAGGGAAAATCTTCGTCCTCCTCCTCGTCCCATTCCTCGTCGTCCCAGTCCTCCTCTGGAAACTCTTCTTCCTCCTCTTCCTCGTAATAGTAGTAGTACTTCTTCTTTTTCTCATCTTTCTTCTCAACCATGATCCCGCCTCCTGGACGTTCTTAGCTACGACGAAGTTCTTTATAACCCTTCAGGTGACCACCGCCCACCCTTTAAATAGACTTCAAGGAAAATCTTCTTGATGGGCCTCTCGTCCATGGTGAAGAACAGCCTCCTGGACTATCTGGACATAGTCATGCTCCTTTTTGCAGCAGCCTTCCTCTATCTCGACTATTATTTCGTGGCAGTACCCATTCAGGACGCCATGGCAAACTCCTTCACCACGTACCTGACCACCGGCTCCTTCCTGAAGGCTGGTGGAGCCTTTGTGTCATCGCTCCTTGACCCCGTTACCTTCCTTGCCCTGATCCTTCACGTCGTCCTCCTCACCTACGTGGCCGCCTTCGTGGTTGCCAGGATAGGCCAGAGGAGGTTGGGAACCCCAAGAAACCCCATAAAGAGGGCGGCAGATAGGATCATCCCCGTCTTTATCGCCTTCGTCGTGGTGGGCTTTCTACCCTTCCTCTCCTTCATCCTCTTCCAGGTCTACTATCCCCTCCCAATCGCCTGGATATTTTTCTGGATGAGCATCCTCTCCCTGCTCACCTGGTCCATGCTCTTCCTACCCTATGTGGCCACCTCGGTCCTCGAAGAGGGCAAGGGCAGGCACCTGCTCCGGGAGGGCCTGGTGGCCGGTCGGTTCACCTGGTGGAGATCACTCGTCACACTTCTCGTGATTGTTGTCGTGGTGTACGCAGTTTCTTACCTTGTCAGCCTCCTCGCTCCCTCCATGGCCCTCTTTGTCTTCGGAGTTCTCAGCACTATCGCCATACCTGTGGTGGCAGCGGAGGCTTACATTTCTTTCAAGGAGGGGGCGTAGATGAAGAAGGTGCTGTCGGCTCTCAGGCGGGCGGTTCCACTCAGGCACAGGCGGATGGTCGTCATAGCCGGTGAGGGAAAGGAGCCCGCCGAGGTAGCGGCGGAGTTGTTTGAAAGAGCCTCGGACATCCTCGGCACGGAGAAGATCCTGTACGTGGCGGAGTTTCCAAAGGACAAGAAGGACGATGAGGAGAGGTTCTCTACTTTCAAGGAGCGAACATCCCTCGAAGTGAAGAGGGTTCCCTACGCCACCAGCAAGAGGGTCCTGGGAAAAACCTTCGACGGACTCGTGCTGGACGCCTTTAACAACTTCCCGGCCCGGGACATAGGTATAACCGTGGAAACGGTGCGTGGACCCGGTCTCATAGCCGTGCTTGTTCCTCCCCTTGACGAGTGGGTGGAGAGGAAGCTCTTCTTCCACGGCCAGTATGTGGTGACTCCTCCCTACACAGTGGAGGACTGTGGTAACATATACCAGCGACGGATCGTCAAGAAATGGATGGAGCACCCTGGAGTGTACGTCCTGGAGGGAAGGAAGGTCGTGCACGGGAAGGAGCCCCGCTTGAAGAAAAAGAAGGAGAAGAAGATCGAGGTCCCCAAGGAAAGGATACTACCGGAGGAGATCTACAGGATGGCGAGAACCCAAGACCAGGTGGACATCATCCATGCCCTGGAGGGATCCATAAGGAAGGGCCACGCCCACGTGGTCTTGGCAGACAGGGGAAGAGGTAAATCGGCTGCCCTTGGCCTCTTCCTGGCAGGCCTTGCCTACATCTCCTCCAAGAACAGGCTGAAGATAGTGGTCACGGCCCCCTCGGAGCAGAACGTGGAGGAGCTCTTCCGCTTCCTGAAGGAAGGACTGAGAGAGTTAGGGGTGAAGGTAAAGGGGAAGAGGATAGAGGTGGGGAAGGTAACAATCCTCTACAGGGAGCCCCTCGACGTCCCCAAGGAGAGGGGAGATCTCCTCGTGGTGGACGAGGCGGCCGGTATCTACCTTTCCCTCCTCAAGGAGTACCTGGACTCCTTCTCCTCCTTCATCTTCTCCACCACCTCCCACGGCTACGAGGGGACCGGCAGGCTCTTCCAGTACCGCTTCCTCCCCCTCCTCCAAGAGAAGCTGAAGGTCCACATCCACCACATGACGGAGCCCATCCGCTACGGCGAGGGGGATCCAGTTGAGAAATGGCTCTATGATGTCTTCCTCCTGGACGCGGAGCCTGCCAAGGTGAACAAGGGGGAGAAGACCCGGGTGAGGAAGAAGGACCTCGTCTTTACCCACGAGGACAGGGAGAGGCTCTTCCTGGAGGACGAGAAGACCCTGAGGGAGTACATAGGTATCTACGTCTTCGCCCACTACCGGAACAACCCGAGGGACATAGCCATACTCGCCGACGCCCCCAACCAGAACGCTTTCACCGTGAAGACCCCTTCCGGAAAGGTGGTGGGCTCTCTCCAGGTGGCGGAGGAGGGAGGGCTCGGGGAGGAACACATCTACAGGATGCTGGAGGGCGAGATAGTCTTCGGGAACATCATCCCGGACATCTTCCTCAAGTACTACGAGTTCAGGGACTTTGCCCGGGTGAAGGGGCTTAGGGTGGTGAGGATAGCTACCCACCCGGAGCTGCAGGGTCTCGGAGTGGGGAGCTTCGCATTGGGGGAGCTTGAAAGGTATGCCAGGGAGAACGGCTATGCCTGGACCGGCGCTGGATTCGGAGCTTCCCGGAAGGTGGTCCGCTTCTGGAAGAAGAACGGCTATATCATGGTGCACGTCTCCCCTAAGAGGAACCAGGAGAGCGGGGAGTACTCCACGATCTTCGTCAAGCCCCTGACGTCCAAGGTGGAGAAGTTCGTGAGGATGGCCAACTTCTCTGCCAAGTCGAGGCTGGTGGAAGAGCTAAACAACTACTATTATTACATGGAGCCGGAGGTGGCCCTGGAGCTCCTCACCTCGGGACCACCCCGGAGGTTCTCCCTGAACCTGTCGGAAGGGGAGGCGAGGAGGTTCTCCCGCTACGTGGAGGGTACCCTCTTCTACGACGCCGTCTCCGACGTGGCCACCAAGGTAGTCCGCTGGTACTTCCTCAGCGGGGAAGGCCCGGAGCTGCCCGACACAGACAAGATGTACCTCATCGAGAAGGTGCTCAAGAAGAAGACCTGGAAGGAAGCGGCGGCCACCTTCAAGATGGACGTCCACAAGTTTGCCCGCCGGGTAGATAAGATACTAGGCAAGATAGGCGACTACATCCTGGGTGAGTACCTGTGATGCTCCACTTCCTGCCCCGCTACGTGAAGGACATTCTCTCTGGCAAGAAGAGGGCGACGGTGCGACTGGGAAGGAAGGGGGTCAAGGAGGGGTCCGTTGTGTATCTCTCGGTGGGAGGAAGGCCCTTTGCCAGGGCAAGGGTGGTGAGGGTTGTCACCAAGAAGCTCAAGGAGCTGAGCCGGGACGAGATAAGGAAGGAGGGCCATTCCAGCTTCTCCGAGCTCCTCAGGGAGCTCCGGAAGATCTACCCGGTCATCTCCCCCGAGGACGAGGTGACCTATATCGAGTGGCGAATAGAAGAAAAGTAGTTTTCCCCTAAATCATAGGGTGTACCTGCGCAGGTATCTCGGGGAAGAGGGCGTAATCGCTAACCCGGACGTCTTTGACCCGGACTACTTGCCAGAGGAGCTTCCCTTCAGGGAGGGTCAGATGGGGGAGCTGGCGAGGGAGATAACCTTCTTCGCCAGGGGAAACGCGCCGACTAACGTGCTCCTCTGGGGACCTCCCGGGACGGGGAAGACCGCCACGGTGAGGAAGATGCTGAGGGAGGCCTCGGCGGTCTTCCCCCTGAGAACAGTCTACGTCAACGCCTGGAAGCAGAGGAGCAGGCTTTCCGTGCTCTCGGGGGTGGCCTCCTCCCTGGGCATCCCTGTCCCCCTCAAGGGGGTGTCGGCTGATCTCGTCCTCCAGAGGATAGAGGAGTTCCTGGAGGAGAACAGGGCGATAATTGCCGTCGACGAGGCGGACAGGTTGGTGGGGAGGGAAGACGTCCTCTACGACCTATCCCGGCTGGGCAAGAACGCCCTACTCATCACGGTGGCTAACGGCAGGGACTTCCTTTCCCTCATCGACAGGCGGGTCGTTTCCTCCCTCTTCCAGGCGGAGGTGGAGTACCCGCCTTACACCGTTCCCCAGCTCACCGAGATACTCAGGCAGAGGGCGGAGGCAGGCCTCTACCCGGGCACCTACGACGACCAGGTCCTGAGGGCCTGCGCCGCGGTGGGCTACTCCCGGGGAGGCGACGCGCGGGTAGCCATAACGTGTCTCTTCAACGCGGCCAAGCGGGCCGAGGCGGAGGGAAGCAGGAGGATCACCCTGGAGCACGTGAAGGCTGCCAGGGCTGCGCTCCCGGAGAGGACACCCCTGGAGCCTCATCTGTCCCTCATAGTTAGGATCCTCCGGGAGAAGGGCCCCCTCACCACCAAGGAGATATACGAGGAAGTCAGGAAGAGCTATAACGTCACCATTAGGAGCATCAGGAACTACGTGAGGGAGCTGGAAAGGCTCGGGCTCGTGAAGGTATCGAGGGCCCCCCGGAGGGGGAACGTCCTCGTGGTGGAGGCCAAGTAATAAAAATCCCAATTTCCTTATCCCCCCATGGACGATAAAGAGGTGGCCCTGGAGCTCCTGAAGATCTATTTAGAACAGCACCGGGAAAGGATGGAGCTGGATCAGCTCGTGGAGACGTACCTGGCGATCCTCCAGGCCGTGAGCGCGGGCCCCAAGCTTCTGGAGGGAAGTGGGCCGGCGGAGGCACCTCAGGTAGGAGAGCAGGGAAGGGAAAAGGAAGAGGACTCCCTCTTCGACTTCAAGGAGCCCATCAGCCTCTCTGACAAGGAGGCTTAGAGGTCCTCGATGGGATAGACCGTTATCCCCCGTTCCCTCGTTATCTCCATGGGGTGGATGTAGGGAGAGTGGGCAGTTCCCCTCATCTTCCTTATATGGAGGGTTCTGGTTGTAGCACCGCCCCCGCCGAGGTAGGACAGAATTATGACACCGTCCGCCACAAACTCCTCCACCCCGTACTTGGAGTACTGGTTGGATCCCTCTGGAATCTCCGATGTTATTATTGAGGTGAGCCCGCTCTTCATGAGGACGTAGCTCATCTTCAGGATGGCCTTCCGGATGTCACTCTCGCTGTCGTAGCGGAAGCCCAGGGCCGGCAGGGAGTCCACCGCCACCCGCTTTGCCCCCATCTCCTTGGCCGCCTTGATGATCTCCACCAGGAGCCGGTCCAGGTCGAAGCCGCTCTCAGGCATGTGGTAGACCTCCTCCGAGGGGAGGCCTACCTTGGCTATGGAGGCGTCTATGATCCTGATCATGTCCCTCTCCTCTTCCCTCTTGAAGTCCCAGCCGAACTGGAGCATGTCCTCCCTTATGAGGTTGGGCCGCTCGTCCAGGGTTACGAAGATGCCTGGTTCATCGTATTCCACGGCCCCCTTGTATATGAACTGGGCAGAGAAGATAGTCTTCCCGGTTCCACAGGCACCCGAGACGAGTATCATCCTCCTCTTAGGGAAGCCCCCCTCCATGAGCTCGTCCAGTCCCTCTATTCCCGTGGGCACCCTTTCCATGCTACCATAAAACTCCTCCCCCTTATTATGCTTTACCGCCCAACTATCATATGTGGCCCGAAGACCCCCCTCCAGGGAGACGTATATAAAGGAGATCCTGGACGACGGTGTCCGGGTAGCCGTGGAGGGCATGGTGCTGGACTTTGACCCCAACAAGGGGGAGGGAAAGATCGACGATGGCACGGGGGTTGCCACCGTGGTGTTGGAGAATTTCCTCTTCGCGGAGGAGCTCAGGCTCTCCTCCTTCGTGAGGGTGCTGGGGAGGGCCTACCTGTCCTCCGAGGGAAGGATCATCAGGGCCGAGGTGGTGAACCGGCTCGATGTGGATCCGTCCCTTTACAGGGAAGTGAAAGAGGTGGAAAGGAGGGTTTACCATGAGAGCGGTGTTTGAAGGTGCGGACGTGTTTAAGAAGAGCATAAAGGCCATAGGGAACATTGTAGACGAGGGAGTGTTTGTTTTTGATGACGAGGGTATGAAGTTGCGCTCCACAGATCCTTCGAAGATCGCTATGGTGGATTTCCTGCTCCCCAAGCACGCCTTCCGGGAATATGAGGTAGAAGGCGAGGTGAAGATAGGCCTCAACATAGACGACGTCCTGAACGCCCTGAAGAGGGCCAAGAGCAGCGAGGAGGTCCACATATCCCTGACAGAGGATGGTAGTAGGTTCATCGTTGAGCTGGTGGGGAAGGCAAAGAGGCGCTTCGTCATACCGGTCCTCGACATCGGCGGCGCCGAACTACCTACCCCCAAGCTGGCCTTCACGGCCTCCGCCAAAGTGATGGCTGAGGTGGTCCAAAACGCCTTCAAGGACGCTGACGCATTCTCCTCCCACGTTACCCTTGACCTCACGCCCGATACCTTCACCATAAAGGCCTCCGGCACCAAGGGAGAGTACGTCCTGGAGCTGAAGAAGGACATCCACGACGCGCTCCTGGACCTCACCGTGAGCGAACCGGCCAGGGCCTCGTACCCCCTCGACTACCTGCAGGACATGGTGAAGGAGGTCAGCAAGACGGCGGCCGTCACCGTGGCCCTCAAGACCGACGCGCCCCTGAAGCTGGCCTACAACATAGGGGACGCCTCCTTCGTCTACTACTTAGCACCCAGGATCGAGTGATACCATGCACCTACTCCGGGTGAGCCCGCGGAGCCCGAGGGCCTGGAAGGCAGCCGGCGACGCGGTGGCCACCTTCCTCACGGAGGGTGTCTTCCACTTCACGGAAAAGGGGGTCTGGCTCCAGGCCATAGACCCTTCAATGGTGGTCTACGTCAAGCTGGAGGCCCCCAGGGACGCCTTCGCTGAGTACGAGCTCAAACACCCGGAGGTAAGGGTTCCCATTTCCATCTCCGAGTACCAGAAGGTCCTGTCCCGCCTATCGCCCGGCGACCGCCTCACCCTCTCCTTCTCCTCCACGAACCTCTACATCCTCATGGAGGGGAGGGGGATAAGGAAGGAGTTCGTCATACCGGCCATCGACCTGAGGGAGGAGAGCAGGCCCGTTACCTTCCCCTCCAGCGTTTCCTACGTGGAGCTACCGGCTTCTCACCTGAAGGACGCCCTGAAGAATGCCTCGGTGGTCTCCAGGGAGGTCACCCTGCGGGTCCAGGACGGTCGCTTCGTGGTGGAGGCAAGGGAGGGAAGTAACGTCTCCACGACGGAGATATCTCCTTCTCCCGGGGTAAAGATAGCCTCTGACAGGCCCACCACTTCCAAGTATTCCATAGACTACCTCCAGAACATCCTGCGCTCCGCCGACTCCACGGTCACCCTGGAATTCTCCGATGACTCCCCCCTGAAGGTCTCCTACTCCATAGAGGGTATCCGGCTCACCTTCATCCTGGCCCCCCTTATCCTCTAAACACCTACCCACCCACATCATGTTGTGGACGTCTATGGGTGGGTCCCCTACCTGGCCATCCTCGAGAAGAGAAAGGACCTTCTACCGGCGGACCCGACCAAGTTAGACGAGACCACGAAGAAGACGGTGAGGGATCACCTGAAGTCCATCCTGTTCGGGAAACCGGCCGTGTCCCCCGTCCCTCCGAGGGTCTTCTTCCACGAGGCCAATGTGGTGGCCTTTTCGCCTTCTACCTTCCACGCGGAGCGCTTTGCCAGGTACTACGCCCTCCTCTCCCTCGGGGCCTTCCGGGAGGGACACCCTCTCCTCGAGAAGCACTATCCCCCGAGGGACAGCCTCCCTGTCCCTGAGCTCCTTTCCATTCCCCGGCCCTTTGGTGAGGTGAAGCTATACCACCTGGAGGTCTCTGGGGGGACGGCCTTCCTGGGCAAGAGATCCCCCTATCTTCAGGCTTCTCTCCTCTACAGGGACATCCTTTCCTGGATAGAAAAGAAAGTCAGGCCCCTGGTGGAGAGCGGGGTCCTGGATGACCTGAGACCCTTTGCCACGGAGGTCCTCGCCCCGCCGGGAGGGAGGGGTAAAAAACGTTACTCCTACATAGAGCGCATCGCCTCGGCATCGGGCATCCCCGACGGGAGGAAGCGGATCCTCTTCTACTGGCTCATCCCCTACTGGGTTACGGTGGAGGGCAGGAGCCCCGAGGAGGTGCTTGACCTGGCCAACGAGTGGATTTCAAGGCAAGGGGGTGCTAAGATATACTCTTCCTGGATTCTCTCCGAGGCGGAGAACGTCAGGAGTAAGGGGATAAAGCCCTGGAGCATCTCGAAGGTCGAAAGGATCGATCCCGAGCTGGTGAAACTACTCAGGGGGCTGAAAGTATTATAGAGAACTTACTTAGGGACGCGGTCAGGAACTACTACAGGAGCCACCGGATAAGGGCTCCAACGGAGGTGGAGAAGAGGGAGTTCGGGTACTCCTTCAGCCTCGGGAGGAAGATCGAGACGAGGCACAGGAGCTTTTCCTCGGAGGAGGAGCTGAACAGGTTCCTGAAAAACGAGTCCCCCCTCTACATCTCCTACTCGGTAGGTTACTTCAAGTTCCCCGGTGCCACTCCCATGGAGAACAAGGTTCTCCTCGGCTCTGACCTGGTCTTCGAGTTTGACGCGGACGAGGTGGGCCTATACTCCGAGAGGGATGTTTGGGTGTGCAAGAACTGCGGAGAGGTAGGGTTTGGGCACGTGGAGAGGTGCCCGAAGTGTGGCTCTCCAGTAGAAACGAAGCTCTTCCCGGACAAGGAAAGGGAAGAGAGGCTCAAGGAAATGGTAGACACCCTCGTGAAGGACTTCCTCGTCGGAGATCTGGGCATCTCCCCCTCCGAGGTGAGCGTCAACTTCTCGGGCAACCGGGGCTACCACGTCCACATAACGTCCACGGCCTACCGGTCCCTGGACAAGGAGGCAAGAATAGAGATCGTCGAGTACATAACGGGCCAGGCCCTGAACCCCTCCTACCTCTTCGGGGATCCCACTCCCTGCGGGAAGGGCATCGTCATCCCCTGTGTCAGGGGACCGTCTCCCTCCATGAGGGGCTGGCCCGGGCGGATTGCCAGGGCCGTCCTGGAGGTTTTGGAGAAAAGGGACGTGGACGTCCTCCTCGGGGCAGGGGTGGAGAGGAAGCAGGCGGAGGTCATTGTGAAGAACGCTCCCCTCTACACCTCCCTCATAAGGAGGGGGCTCTGGCCAGCTCCCCGCATCTTCCCCCTAACGTCCTGGATAGACATAGCCAGGAACATGGCCCCCACCGCCGGCCACACCATCGACACGAACACCTCCGTGGACATACACCGGCTCATACGTTTACCCGACTCGGTGCACGGTGGAACGGGCCTCGTTGCCAAGAGGGTAAAGAACCTGGCATCCTTCGACCCCTACAGGGACGCGGTGGTTCTACCTTCCCGGGAAATCACGGTTCACGTCAGGATAGCCCCGGAGTTCGAGTTCGGTGGGAGAACCTTTGGCCCCTTCCGGGACGAGGAGGTTCAGTTACCCCTTTATGTTGCTTATTACCTAATTGGTAGGGGAGTGGCAGAATGGTCATGGACTTCCAACGAATAAAGGACGTGCACTACGGGGAGAAGAACAGCAACACGCTCGTTAGAGTGGAGCCTGACTTTTACAGGCAGCTAAGAGAGTTCATACTTGAGGAAAGGGAGAAGCTCCAGAGGAGGATGGAGGCATCCGGTACGGACATAGACCCCGTCCTCGTCCAGGCCTACAAGAACCTCCTGAGCATAGCCAAGGAGATCATCACCATGAGGGCCAACAAGGTGGTGAAGGCGGCGGTTACGGACGCCTTCAAGGGAGGAGGGGACGTCCCAGAGGAGGCCATAGAGTGGGAAAGGGAGCTCTACTACAAGGTCCGGTCCACAGTGGAGGCCGCCATTGGCAACGTCGTCGGTAACGGGGGAAGGTCTTTTAACCTTGTCCACGTGAGGATACTAACGGATATACC
>JALUER010000014.1 GCA_027043825.1 Microcaldota archaeon | reverse complement strand
CTTCCTGTCACCCCTCCTGGGCATGCCCCCCAAGTCCGCCGCCCGCTTCTTTGCCCTCTACATCCCCGTGGGGGAGTTCTCCCTCTTCTTCGCGGCGGCGGCCACCAAGGCGGGCATCGAGGGAGCCCCGGAGATCCTTGGGGCTGTCTTCCTACTCATTTTCCTCACCACCATAACCTCCAAGCTCCTCCTGGAGAGGGAAGAAGAGCTGTTCAGACTATTCCTGAGGATACTTCCCCACCGGTGGAGAATACCCAGGTACTCGTCTGCTCGGCCGTCCTCCTGGTACGAAAAGAAGGTGGAAAAGCACATCGTGTCCATACTTTCCAACCTTGGGGCTCTCTTCGCCCTGGCCTACCTCACTGACTACATCATCCAGAGGGGGATCCTCTCCTACCAGGTGGCAGGCATCCTCGTCCTCCTGGCAGCGGTCTATCCCATCTACACCATCGTGTACAACCTACTGGAGGTCTTTCGCTATCACCTGGAGCACCTCGTCTCCTCCATAAAGCCCTCCCTCGACTACTTTGAACGGAAGGTGGTATCCAGGAAGGTGAGCATCGCCGCCCTGGGCCTCATCCTCTTCCTCACGGCAATCTTCCTGAACGTGGTGGCCCAGCTCTTTGGAACCACCACCCTGAAGCTCATGGCCCTTGCCTTCATCGTGTTGGCTGTCTTATCCCTTGCCTATGGTGCTTTAAACATCCTCTCCCTCCTTGTTTTGAAGTGAGTTGGGAAAGAGAGCTGGGGATGGAGGAGTACCTGACGGAGCTGAAGTGTTCCGGGAGGATAAAGGAGCACCCAGAGGACTTCGTTGTGGAGGAAGAAGGTCCCCTGGGCCGGGCAAGGGTGGTGGAACTCTTTGGAGGGAGGGGAGAAAAGGAGCCCAGGGGAGGGGGAGAGTACCTCTACGTGGTCCTTGAGAAGAGGGACTGGGACCTGAACGACGTCCTGAGGAGGGTGGCCCGGGAGCTCCGCATTTCGAGGGACCGGATATCCTTTGCAGGGACGAAGGACAAGTACGCCATAACCGCCCAGTGGATATCCCTCTGGAGGCTGAAGTGGGACGAGATCAAGAAACTGAAGATAAAGGACGTGGCCTTCCACACGCCCGTCTATGGAAGGAAGAAGCTGAGGAGGGGGGACCTCCTCGGGAACTGGTTCAGGGTGAGGGTGAGGGGATGTGAAGTGGAGGAGGTTCCACCCCAGTTCATAAACTACTTCGGGCACCAGCGCTTCGGATCCTACCGCTTCGTCTCCCACCTGGTGGGGAAATACCTGCTGGTGGAAGATTATGAAGCTGCCGTCAGGGTATACCTCACGGTGTCCTCCCCCTGGGAGCCCGAGGAAACGAGGGAGGCCCGGAGGAGACTGGCCGAGGACTTCAACCCCACCGAGGCCCTGTCGTACTTCCCCAAGCGCCTCAGAAAGGAGCGGGCCATCCTTTCTGCCCTTGCCGCCGGAAAGGACTACAGGAGGGCCCTCTTCACCCTCCCGAAGAACCTCATAGCCCTCTTCATCCACGCCTACCAGTCCTACCTCTTCAACAGGATCGCCTCCGCCCTTGTCAGGGAGGGCATCCTGGAAGGGGAAACCATAGTACCGGGCTACCTCACGAGGTTCAGTGAGGGGAGAAAGGGAGAGATCGAGAGGGAAGTAATCCAAGAGGAGGGGGTAGACCTCTCGACCTTCAGGCGCTGGAAGAAGTTCGGTGCCCAGGGGGATCGCAGGAAGATCGTGGAGACAGCGAGGGAAGTAACGCTGAAGAACAACGTGATCTCCTTCTTCCTACCGAAGGGGACCTATGCTACCTCCTTCCTGCGGGAGCTCCTGAAACCCTCTTCACCCGTGGGCTTTGTCTTCAGCGCCAGGAAGGTCAGGGAAAGGGGTTAAAGACGATCCCAACAAAATTGTTCCGTGAAGAAGTGGGCGCTGCTAATCTTCCTGTTCCTCCCCCTCGTCCACGCCCTCACACCCTCCAGCGTCCTCATAGACGCCCGGTTCAATGGAGATGGAACCGCCAATGTGACGGAGGTCTACTCCTTCCCTTCCTCCGAGGAGGAGAACCTCTCTAACCTGGCCCTCCAGATTGGTTACAGCTACTTCTTCTGGAAGAAGTACGTGGAGGGGATGAGCCCCCACGTCTGTGGAAACAGCGTAAAGGACAGCGACATCACCATCATCCTCAAGGAGTACAACGGACTCCCCTCCGTTCTCATGACCTACGCCTGCCACGCCGCCCGAAAGGTCTCGGAGGACCTCCTCTGGACGACCTTCACCTCCGACCGCTTCTACTTCCCAGTGGTGGGAGGCCTCATGACCCTCCCAGAGAACTACACCCTGACGGTCACCATACCCTCCAACGGGCGCTTCACGGCGGTGATCCCACCGGCCACAGAGGTCGAAAAGACTACAGTGACTTGGGAGGGCCCCGTTAGCACGGCAAAACGCTTTCAAGTAACCTATGCAGTCCCCAAGGTCTACGTGGTCCCCTCCATATCCTACACCATCACTTCACTTGCCACCAATATTTACATCTTGACGGCCTTCTTCGTTCTACTGGCTATTTCGCTCCTCTTCAAGGAAAGACTGAAGGAAAAAGTGTCTGAATGGGCAGGTCGCTTCACCGAGTTCGAAGGGGCCGAGGCCTCACCCTCCCGCCGCAAACAGGGCAAGTCTTAGTCCCTGGCCGGTACTTCCTGCCACAACCCTCGCAGACCCACTCGAAGCGGAGTACCCTCTTCACCTCCCCGAAGAGGACACCCCTCACCTCCACGCCCATCTGAACCGCCACGTTCTGTAGGTTGTAGTCGTCGGTGAGGAGGGGTAGTTTCTTCTGCAAGGCAAGGGCAAGGACGGAGACATCTGCCTCGCTGAGCCGGGTCTCCCCTACCTCCCTGAGGAAGCGTTCCACCCTCTTGATAAAGTAAGGAAGCGGGTCCTCTACCTGGACGGTCTCCCCCACCACCCAAAGGGTAGCCTCCCCCTCCAGACTCTTCACCTCACTGAGGACGGAAGAGGTGGTATAACCCTTCAGGAGGTGAGGCTTTCCGTGGAGAAAGGCGGAGGTGTCGAGGACAAACATAAAAAGAAGGGGGTGGGGTCACTTGAAGAGCTTTTCGATGGTGCTCTTGTGCTTGTCCAGTATCTTCTTGGCAGTCTCCTGACCTCCAAGTCCAAAGGCGATGCCCATGGCCAGGCCAAAGGCTATGACGAAGGCCGTCACCACCAGTTCAACGAGGCGGTTGAGGAAGTAGACTCCCTTGAAGCCTATGGTTGCCAGCGCCGTCACCAAGGCCACGTAGAGGATCACTGCCTGGACCGTGTACACCGTGAGATTGCCACCTATTACTCCGGCCTCCCTGAGCTTCTTTGCCACGTAGAAGGCCACTATGGCACCCGCTGAGAAGTACAGTATTGCCAGGGCAATCAACGTATACGCGTGGTACAGGTCATAGAAGAACTTGGTCAGCACTGACAGCTGTAGTATCGCTGCAGCCTGGACCACGAACGCCAGGAAGATCCACCACTTGATGAGCTCCTTGAGGATGGTCTCGAACTCTATGCCGACTACCGCCCTCTCGAAGCCCGTTTCCTCCATGTAGTCCTTGATGCCGAAGTACCTGTATATCTTCACCGTCAACCACTCACCGAAGAGGGCAACGACGTAGCCAACGACTGCCACTACGAAGGCCCATACACCGAGCAGCAGTCCTGTCTGAACCTGCATCACCACCGTCTCCCACATGTTATCACCGGTGTTAAAATGGCTTCAACCTTTATAACCTCTCCGCTTCGAGATAGACTCAAGCCAAGGTTAAAAACCCTTATCCTACCAAAACCATATCGGCCGGTGAAGAAAGATGCCCAGGCGGACAGCACCGAGGCGGGGTTCCCTGGCCTTCTACCCCAGGAAGAGGGCCAAGAGGATAGTGCCCAGGTTCAGGCGCTGGCCCCAGGTAGACGACGTTCTGCCCCTCGGATTCTACGGATACAAGGCCGGCATGACTCACATACACTACATCGATGGCCGGAAGCGGACACCCACCTCCGGCCGGGAGGTTTTCTCCCCCGTGACCGTCATCGAGACACCCCCAATTTTCGTCTACGGAATAAGGTTCTACACGACGGACCACCTGGGCAGGAGGAGAACGCTCACGGAGGTCTGGGCCGAGAAGCTCCCCAAGCACTTCAAGAGGAGGGTAACGGTTCCAGACAAGGTGGAGCACTCCCTGGAGATGGTTCCCCTGGAGAAGGTCGTCGACGTGAAGCTCCTCGTCTCCACCCAGCCCTGGCTCATCAAGCTCAAGAAGACCCCTGACCTTGCCGAGATAGCCATCGGCGGGAAGGGCGTGGAAGACAAGTTAAACTACGCCAAGGAGAAACTCGGAAAGGAGATTAGAGTAGGCGAGGTCTTCCAGGAGGGCGAGTGGATCGACGTGAAGGCGGTGACGAAGGGGAAGGGCTTCCAGGGCGTGGTGAAGAGGTTTGGCGTCTTCGAGTTCGGTCACAAGAAGGAGAAGACCAAGAGGGCGGTGGGATCCATTGGTCCCTGGCACCCGGCCAAGGTGATGTGGACCGTACCCAGGGCAGGCCAAATGGGCTTCCACACCAGGACCGAGTTCAACAAGTACATATTCATCATAGGGAACGGGGAGGAGAAGCCCATAACCCCGGCAGGGGGCTTCCTCCACTACGGGGAGGTGAAGTCCGACTACGTGGTGGTCAAGGGCTCCGTTCCCGGGCCGGCAAAGAGGATCATCGGTATGAGGAAGGCCATAAGGCCTCCCAGGAAGGCCTTCGTAGTGGGGGGCATCACCTACGTTTCACTGACCTCCAAGCAGGGTGCTTAACATGAAGGCTCCGCTCTACTCCATCGAGGGCATCGTCGTGGGCGATGTGGAGCTACCACCGGTATTTGAAGAGGAAATAAGACCGGACCTAATCAAGAGAGCCGTTCTCGCCATCATCTCTGCCAGAAGACAGCCCTACGGCACCATGAAGGGAGCCGGAAGGCAGTACACGGCAGAGTACGTGGGCATGAGGAGACTCCCCGTCTGGAGGAGGACCATAAACGTGGGAAGGGCAAGACTCCCCAGGACGAAGGACAGGGGTGAAATCCTCTTCGGCAGGGTGGCCAACGTTCCCCAGGCCGTAGGGGGTCCAAGGGCCCATCCCCCCAAGGTAGAAAAGGTCTGGAGAGAGAAGATAAACAAGAAGGAGAAGAGGAAGGCCACCAGGAGTGCCATAGCCGCCACGGCCGTCCCGGACCTCGTGAAGATGAGGGGCCACGTCGTTGACCACGTGAAGCACATCCCGCTCATCGTGGAGGACAGGATCGAGGAAGTAAAGACCACCAAGGAGCTCAAGGAGGTCCTGAAGAAGCTGGGCGTCTGGCCCGACGTGGAGAGGGCCATGGAAAAGACCCGAAGAAGGGCAGGCAAGGGTAAGAGGAGGGGAAGGGTAAAGAAGGTTCCCAAGAGCGTACTCATAGTCGTCGGAGAGGATAGGGGCATCGTGAAGGCGGCCCGGAACCTGCCGGGCGTGGATGTGGTGAACGTCCGGAACCTCAACGCGGAGCTCCTTGCCCCCGGGACAAGGATAGGAAGACTTACCCTTTGGAGCCTGTCAGCAATAAAGTACCTGGGTGAGAAGAAATGACGGTGATCCTCTATCCCCTCATATCGGAGAAGGCCGTCCAGCTCATAAACACCCAGAACACCATCGTCTTCATCGTGGAGAAGAAGGCCACCAAGAGCCAGATCAGGAGGGAGGTGGAGGAGCTCTACAACGTCAAGGTGAAAAAGGTTAACACGCTCATTACTCCAGACGGAAAGAAGAAGGCGTATGTTAAACTGGCCGAAGGATACGACGCCACCGAAATCGCCGCCAAGCTGGGTGTGATATAATGGGTAAGAGGATAAGGGTCCAGAGGCTGGGAAGGGGAAGCCCCACCTTCAGGAGGCCGGATCACAGGAGAAAGATAAAGAAGGTCTCCTACCCGCCCCTTGCTAAGGAGTTGCTCCGGGGGCAGGTAACGAACCTCATCCACGACGTGGGGAGAACATATCCGGTGGCA
>JALUER010000013.1 GCA_027043825.1 Microcaldota archaeon | reverse complement strand
GGGTGGGGGAGAGTCGGGCTATATAGATTTTGGTGGGAGCATTTTTTGTGCTTGTCGACCTCCACAGCCACACGTGGTATTCGAGGGATGGTATGATGCCGCCGAAGAGGCTCCTCTCCCTTGCCAGGAAGAGGGGACTTCACGCCATAGCCGTAACGGACCACAACAAGCTCACACCCGTCCCCTCGGGTGAGGTCCTCGTAGTTCCAGGTGAAGAAATAAAGACCACGGCCGGTGAGGTCATCGGGCTCTTCCTCACCGAGGAGGTACCGAGGGGACTTTCTCCCGGAGAGACCTTTGACAGAATTTTAGAACAGGGTGGTCTCATCGTCATTCCCCACCCCTTTGACCGCTTTCGGGCGAGGACTGCCCTGCTACTGAGATATAGAGACCTCCCAAAGAAGGACGTCCTCATTGAGGTGAAGAATGGTAGGTATGTCCTTCCTCGCTTCGAAGAAGAAGCGAGAAGGTTCGCGGAGGAAAGGAGGTACCCTATGGTGGGAGGATCCGACGCCCACACACCTCTGGAGGTGGGGAGGGCTTTTACCGAAGTTCCTCCGTTCTCCGACGAAGAAGAGCTTTATGAACATTTGAGAAGGGGGAGAACCCGACCCGTAGGTGGCTACTCTTCTCCCTTCGTCCACCTCACCGTCCCCATCATAAAAGCCCTCCACGTGTTGGGGGTCATTCCCCATGAGGATAAAGAGGAACGCCCGTAACACGGTAATCGTCACTCCCTTCATCGTTATAAAGTACCCGCACGACGGAAACCTTCGGAGGATCTTCAGGGAGTTCGTCCTTACCTGGAAGGCCTCCCTCCACGGGCTCTCTCCCCCTCCCCTCCTCGTCCCTCCCTTCCTGCTCCGGCCCACGGTGAAGGTCCTCCTGGGCGACCTACCGAGGGAAGAAGTCCTCTCCCTCGCCCCGAGGATCGAGGAGGCAATTAAAAAGCTCTCCTCGGCGAGGATAGAACACCGGGAGCTCCGCCACCCGGAGAAACACGTGGGTTTTTGGAGGGGACGGGTCGTCTTCCTGGACTTCGACCACGCCCGGCTCTCTTCCCGCTCGAGGGATCTAAACAAGTTCAGGGCGTGGATCGAGGGAATCAAGAAGTCCCTGAGAGGGAGCGGAGGACGTCGGTAACGACCTTTTCCGGCGCGTCCGTCTTCACGGCCCGGGGTTCTAACGAGGAGCGGGAAACCCTGTACCCCCTCTCCCTGAGCTCATCCATTACCCTCTTCACCGAGGGAATCTGGGAGATCCCCAGTTTCTTGGCCAGGAAGTGGAGGTTGTAGTAGCCGACGGTGTCCACCTCCTCCGCGGCCCGCTCCAGGAAGCTCCTTGCCTCGGGGGAGTAGTCGCCATCCCATCTTTTCAACGCCTCCCTCACCACCTCCCTGTCGTGGAGGGCACCCGTCCAGAGGGGGCCCATCCCCTGGACGATCTCCATTTGTTCGGCTGCCCTCGTCACGGCGGAGGGCTTCTTCAGGACGAGCCCGATCACCCTTGCCTGGTGCTCCGCCAGGAAGGATGCGATCGGAACAAACGCCTTCTCGTAGACGTTGAGCCGGTGCTGGACGTATCCTACCAACACCCTAACGGCCAGCTCCTTGAACCAGTCCACCTTCCTCACCTTCACGTGGTACTTCCGGGTGGCCGGGTTGGGGGAGGAGCCGGTGAGGGCAGCTGTATCTGTGGCGGTGACGAGGACAATCCCCTTGTGGGTTATGGAGCGTGCCAGGGCGTCCAGGAATGGAGAGGGGTGTCCATAGGGGTCCAGGTCGATCCCCTCGAACCGGCGGGTATGTCCCAACACGTTGAAGTCCTCCTGCAGGAACTCCGCGTCGATGTCATACCTCTCCGCGTTCCTCTTTGCCAGGTCAAGCGCCAAGGGATTGATATCGTTGAAGACGACATTTTCCACCCCTGCCTCCACGGCATAGCGGATCCCCCTTATCCCCGTCCCGCACATGGCGTCCAGGACCTGGGGAGGCCTCAGGACCGAGAGGATGAGGGTGGAAATGTCCCTGGAGATCCTTGCCCGGGGATTGAAAAACACCGGCATGCCAGCACTTACCCCGTACCTCCTGTGGTCCGGAACCTCCACCTCCACCTTTCCTTCCTTCCAGGTTATGGTCTTCACGGAAGAGGAAAGGTGGAAAAACCTTAAACGATGCGCCTGAGCCACTTGGTGTTGAAGAGAAAGTAGAGGGCCACCAGGCCCGTCACGAGGTTAGCGATTCCTATGCCAAGAAAGACGCCCACGGCGGTACCGAGTTTCTGGCTGAGCAGGTAAGCCACGGGTATTCTGATGAGCCAGAACCTTCCAATACCCAGGGCAGAGGATATCAGCGTCTTTCCGGCTGCGTTGAGAGCGGAAGATACAGGGAAGACGATACCCAGGAAGGGCATGGTGGGTGCGTAGATGAGAAGCCCCTTGGCGCTCAGGTCCACGACGGCGGGGTCGTCCGTGAAGAGGCCACTAATCTCCCTTCCGAAGAGTCCGAGAAAGAGGGATATGATAAGCATCGATCCAACGGTGAGGAAGACGGAGGTCCTCAGGGATCGCTTGGCCCTTTCCCTGTTGTCGTTGCCGAGGTTCTGGCCAACCATGGTGAAGGTGGCCCCGGCCGTCCCGAAGGCTATGTATGCCGAGAACCGGGCCACTCTCTGGACAATTCCGTAGGCGGCTATGGCCGCCGTTCCGAAGAGGGAGAAGAGCTTGACGGTGGCCATTATCCCGGTGCCGTTTAGGAAGTAGGAGGCGAATACCGGGACGCCCAGGCGGGCAACTCTCTTCAGGGTATCTTTATCGATGCCCACCTTCGGCTTCAGGCCGTGGGAGGTGAGGACGGATAGGCCGAGGAGGGCCGCGATGGCGGACGAGATCCCCGTGGCCAGCCCCGCTCCCAGGGTTCCCAGGGAAGGAAGAGGGCCGATTCCAAAGATGAAGAGGGGGTCCAAGAGCACGTTGAGCACGACGGTGGCACCGTAGAGGCCCGTCACCTTCCACATCTCGCCGAGGGACCTGAGCACGAAGGAAACGGTCATGGAGAGGAAGGTGAAGGGGAGGAAGAGGAGGATGCCGAACATATAGCCCTCCGCCTCGGGAGTGGCGTTGCCGGACGCCACGAAGGAGACGACATTCCTTGTCAAGGGGAGCACGAGGAGGGAAAGGAGGAGCCCCGCCAGAAAGGAAACAGTGAGGGCCGTTCCGAGGGAGGTCTTAACCCCTCTCAGTTCCCTCTTTCCCATGTACTGTGCCACGAGGGCAGAGGAAGGTATGGCTATGGCAAAGTTGACGGCCATGAGGGACACGAGGATGGACCAGGCGGTGGTGGGTGCGGAGAGCGCCGCGGTGCCTACCTTCCCTAGCCAGAACATATCCACGAGGTTGTACAGTACCTGGATGAGCTGGGTAACGACGAGGGGTAGGGAAAGCTTGACGAGAACGGGAAGAATAGGCCCCTCCACGATCTCTTTCCTTTTCTCTTCGAGGGACACGAGAAAAGAGGACGAAAAAGGAATTTAGACCTTACAAGATTTCTACCTTCTCGCCGATCATCTGGCCCGGCACACCCTTGGAGAACCTTGCCCGGACCCTGCCCCGGTTCCCGTGGGGAGCGGTGATAACTCCTTTCAGCTTCTTTCCTCCTGGGGTGGTCCAGACCACCTTCTTCCCCACCAGGCGGGCTGCTGACCTTCTGTCCCTCACGCCGGGGACTTCCACAATAACCTGGTTCCTCCTCATGGTCCTCCTGCCGCGCCGGTAGGAGAGCACGAGGCCCTTCATCATGGTAAAAACGGGGAAAGGTAGGACTAAAAACCTTACTTCTCCACCAGCTCCCGGAGGACCTCCAGCACCTTCGCCGCGTGCCCCCTCGCCCTCACGTTCCTCTTCTCCCAGACTATGTTCCCCTCCGGGTCTATGATGAACGTCGAGCGGATAGTCCCTTCTCCCCGGAACTTCTTCCCCCAGGCTCCGTAGGCCTTTATTACCTTAGCTTCCGGGTCTGAGAGAAGTATAATCCTCAGCCCGTGCTTTTCCCTGAACTTCCTGTGGCTTTCCACCGAGTCCTTGCTTACGCCGATGACAACGGCCCCTAGCTTCTCGAAATCTGGGAGGAGCTCCGTGAACTCCTTGGCTTCCGTGGTACAACCTGGTGTGTTGTCCCGAGGATAAAAGTAGAGCACCACCCACCTCCCGCGGAGCTCCTCGAGGCAGATCTCCGATTCCCTTCCCTCCTCATCTATTCCCTTCAGGCAGAAGTCCGGGGCTTTCATGGTTCAAAAGACCTTCGAAAAGTTTTAGTAGCGTGATAGCTGGCATCGATGAGGCTGGCAGGGGGCCCGTGGTAGGGCCCATGGTAATGGCCCTGGTGGGTGTGAAAGACGAGGAGAAGGTGGAAGAGCTCAAGGAGCTCGGGGTAAGGGACTCCAAGAAGTTGTCCCCTGCCCGGCGGGAGGAGCTCTATGGGGAGATCCTCTCCCTCGCCGACGTGGTCATTACCAAACGGGTTGAGCCCTTCCTCATCGACGCCTTCGTGAAGGTCGGGGGGTTGAACCGATTGGAGGCCATCGTGGCGGCGGAGCTCATCCAGAGGAGCGGGGCGAAGAGGGTCTTCGTGGACGCCCCTGACACTGACCCCCTCCGCTACGGAAGGGCCATCGCCCAGCTGGTGGAGGGAGACGTGGAGGTCGTGGCGGAGCACGGTGCTGACGCGAAGTACCCCCTCGTCTCCGCCGCCTCCATCATCGCCAAGGTGGAGAGGGACCGGATCATCAGGAGGATGGAGGAGGTCTACGGGGAGATCGGGACGGGCTACCCCCACGATGAGGTGACCCTCTCCTTCGTGGAGCGCTGGATGAGGGCCTTTGGGAGGCCCCCCTCCTTCGTGAGGTCTTCCTGGAGGACCGCCCGCCGGTTAGGCAAAAAACTCTTCCAGCGGAGGATCGAGGATTACTTCTAAAATAATGTCTTGGTCCCGGTGGCGAGCGTTGTTTAAAAACTTCGTGATCAAATTCAAACATGGACGACGACTTCGAGAGGTACTTCTACACCATCTTCAACCGGATGATGAATGCCTTCAGCTCGGGGGCGCTGGGGGTAAAGATAAGCATAGGACCCAACGGCGACGTCCACATAGATCCCATAAAGCCCCCGAGGAGGAAGATATATGTCCCCTTCGAGGTGGTGGACGCCGGAGAGGAGTACCTCGTCACCCTTGACATCCGGCACCTGCCGCGCCGGGCCACGTCCATCAGGGTGCTCCCCGATGGCGTTTTGGTAACCGCTCCAAAAGGCGAACGATTCATCTACTTCCGGGAGCTGGTGGACCCATCCACCGCCAGCTACGAGGAAAGGGATGGAATTGTAGAACTTCACGTGAGGAAGGGGAGTGGTGAGGGAGAAAAAGTCATTCGCCTCCCCCAGTGACGCCAAAATACCTCTCAAGGAGCCTCGTCTTCTTCACCACGACGCTCCTGCCCCTCTTCTCCGTCACCACGAACCCGTAGGACTTCAGTAACTTCACGAACTCATCTGCCTTTGAATAGCGTCGTTTCATTTCGCTCAGCCTCATCTCCCCGTTCCTTAAGAGGAGTCCTATGATCTTCAACTGGGACTTTGTGAATTCGGGAATGAGGCCGAGCTTCCGGGCAACGTCCCGGTACTCCTCCCGGACGTTGAGCCTGTAGCTGCCGAGGAACTCTTCCACCGTGAGGGAGGTCCCCTCGTAGCGGTGCTTTAGCTCTTCTATGGCCTCCTTTACCTCTTCCTCCCTTGCCCCCACGAGCTTGGCTATCTCCTTCAAGGTGAGGGGGCGGGGCGTCAGGAAGAGGACCGCCTCCACCTGGTTGATCATCCTACCACCCGGACGATGACCTCCCCGAAGACCTCTTCCTGGAAGAGCTCGACCCTCCCCTCGTTGGCCAGGTACAGGAGGGCCAGGAAGGTCTTGACAAACCCGAGGGGATCCCTCGGTGCGAGTACCGAGAGGGTAACCATGTCAGTGCTGTCCTTCAGGGAGAGGATCCTCTTGTACACCTCCTCCACGAAGGACTCCACGTCCTCCTCCTCGAACCTCTCGAAGAAGTCCTCCACTTCCGGGAGGGGCTCCACGGGCCTTTTCCGCGGCCTCTTCTTCATCAACTTCTCCATCACGTCCAG
>JALUER010000012.1 GCA_027043825.1 Microcaldota archaeon | reverse complement strand
TCTCCACCACGTCGTAGGCGATGGTATATCTCTCCACCCCCGTGTTCCGCTCCACCGATATGTCCAAGTAGTAGCGGCCGGGTGAGGAAGGCGCCTGGAAGGTTATCCAGAGACGGCCGTCCCTGATGACGGCGTTGGCCTCAGGGGTCGTGTCCACGGAGAGGACGGGGCTCGGATCCTCCGCGTTGAAGATGAGCCTTGCTACATGGTTCTTGCCGAGCTTGCCGATGTAAAGAACCCCTCCGTCGCTTATCTGGGAAGATACAGGAAAGTACATGTAGATGGAGGCGTGGCTAAGGCTTAGGATGAAGAAGAGAGCGAATAAGATCTTCAACTTCCTCAACATCTCCCCTTACCTCCAGCCACATGGGGCCCATTTCCCCTTCCTCGTCGAAGGAGATCCGGCCCACGGTGGCCACTTCCTTGTCGATGGGGATGACCACCGAGTTACCCCGGCGCCGCTCCCTTATGAGGCTGAGCGCCCGGGCTGCGATGGCCTCCCTACCAATAACATCTATGAAGGTCCTTAAAGCCTCTATCCCCTTACCCCTTCCCACCACGTAACTCTCCCTTACCTCGTATTCCAAGTCCGGAAAGAGCTTCTTTACTGCCTCCAGGACTTTTTCTGGGTCTTCCGTGGGCTTTATCCGCACCGTGAGCTCCACCTCGATCATTCGACCACCTTCAGAACCTTCTCCGGGTGGTGATAGTAGGTGTTGACGAGGGAAAGGAAGCGAGGACGGTCCATCTTCTGGGATAGAGCAAAGTGAACGATCCTTTCCCTATTCTTGAGCTCAGATAGAAGGTCTTTCTTGGACAGTCCAAGGGACTCGGCCATGCGGTCCAGGAGAGAGGAGGGGACGGTGGTCCTCTTGAGGGTGTCCGTCTTGGGGTCCCAGCGGAAGACCTCCGAGAGGCTCACCCCTCCCTCGGCGGGTACCACCTCCGCCACCGACACAACCCGCCGGATGACGCCCCTGCCGGGGACCCTCATCCGGTGCTGGACGAGGACGAGGTTCAGGACGCCCAGCATGGGAGGGGGGACACCCATGGGGGGAGTGGTGAGCTTCCTTATCACGTCCCGGGCATTATTGGCGTGGAGGGTTCCGTAGCCGGAGTGCCCCACGTTCATGGCGGCCAGGAGGGTCTCGGCCTCGGAACCCCTCACTTCCCCCACCACGATCCGATCAGGCCTCATCCGGAGGGCCGTCCTGAGAAGGGAGTCCAGGCTTCCGTCCTCCGCCACCAGGTGGACCACGTTGGGGTGGACGAGGGAGAGCTCCCTGGTGTCCTCTATGGTTATGATCCTCTCGGAGAAGGGGACGAGGTCGAGGAGGGCGTTGAGGGTGGTGGTCTTGCCTCCCCCGGTGTTCCCGGCCACGATAAGGTTGTGGGGAAGGACACCCATTCCCTCCAGGAGGAGCCAGAGGTAGGCCAAGAGCTCGGGCGTGAGGGTACCCTGCTTCACGAGGGAGAGGAGGTTGTAGAAGCGCCGGTTGAAGCGGCGGATGGTAATGGAGGGGCCTCCCTCCGAGAGGGGTGGGAGCACCACGTTGGCCCGCTCTCCGTCCGGGAGCTTGACGTCAAGAATGGTAGATGGGGATGAGGAAATCCTTCTGAGCCTCCTGACAACGGAGGATAGATCGAAGGAGAGCTTCGCCTCGAGGTAGCCGAGTTTCCGGTGATAGACGAAGGTGGATCGGGATCCGTTGACCTCGATCTCCTCCACCTCGTCGTCGTAGAGGGGGAACTCCAGGTCTCCAAGGCCGAAGCCGTGGAAGATGGAGGAAACGGCCACGAAGGGCTCCTTTATCCCTACCACCGAGAGGGACTCGGAGAGGTCTTCAATCATCCGGTTCAGCTCCTCCCTCCCGTAGAGGGGTCTTGGCCTAACACCCTTCAGGAAGTCCCGTAGCAGGACGACGAAGTCCCTCTCGCTCCCGCCAAGGAAGGAGAGGTCCGCGTCGTGGAGGGAATGCCTCCCGGAGAAGACGTCAACCATGACGTCGATGAGACGCCTTTCCACGTCGTCCAGGGAAGGGGACACGATCTTGTACTCCCCGTAGGGCTCGCCGGAAACCGCCTCGACGTACTTCAGGGGATCGATGGCCACGCATTATAAAGGAGAAGAACAATTTAAACAGGTGGAGGAGATCCTTCGGAGGGTTCTGGAAAGGGTAAGACCGAGCGAGGAGGAGAGGAAGAGGATAGAGAGGATAATGGAGAGGGTAAGGCGGACGTTGGAAGGGATGAAGGGGGAGTTCTCCTACGAGGAGGTGGTCTTCGCCGGGAGCTCGGCAAGGGACACCAACCTCCGGGGATCCTCCGACGTGGACGCGTTCATCCTCTACCCCAAGGGAGTGTCTCTGGAGAGGATCGAGGAGGAGGTGAAGAGGCTGTCGGAGAAGCTGGGGGGTGAATTGAGGTATGCCCAACACCCCTACGTGAGTCTGGAAGTCGACGGGGTGGACGTGGAAGTGGTGCCGGCCTACAGGATGCGCCCTGGCGAGAGGGTGGTCTCTGCCACGGACAGGACGCCCCTCCACAACGAGTACGTGCGGCGTAGGTTAAAGGACCACCAGAAGGACCAGGTAAGGTTGTTGAAGGCCTTTCTGAAGGGTATAGGGGTTTACGGGGCCGAGGTGAAGGTGGAAGGGTTCTCGGGGTATCTCTGCGAGCTCCTCATCATTCACTACGGCGATTTCCTCTCCACCCTCCGGGCGGCGGCCCGGTGGAAATGGGGGGAGTACATAGACATCGAGGGGCACGGGGAGGTCAAGGAGAGGCGCCCCCTGGTGGTGGTGGACCCTGTGGACCCCCACAGGAACGTGGCCCACACGGTGTCAAAGAGGTCCATGGCCACCTTCATCGTGGCGGCCCGATACTTCCTGACAAGACCTTCCCTCAAGTTCTTCTTCCCGGAGGAGCCAAGACTGGCGCCGTCTACCCTGAGGAAGATCATTACAGAGAGGAGGAGCAGGCCCGTCCTCGTCTACACGAAGTACCCGCCTGGCTCGGCACCCGACAACGTGTGGGGACAGCTGAAGAGGTTCGTCAAGCTACTGAGACGGAAAATGGAGGAGAAGGACAACCTGGTGCTCCAGGCGGAGGGCTGGACCGATGAGAGGGAGCACGTCCTCGTTCTCCTGGAAGTGGTGGGTAGGTACACGGCGAGGATCCACCTGAGGGAAGGACCCCCCGTCACAGACCTGGAACATTCCTCCCGGTTCCTGGAGAGACATGAAAACGACAGGTTCGGGCCCTACATCAACGAAGAGGGAAGGCTCGTGGCGTTCTACGAGGTGGACCAGAAGAGCCTCCTGGTGGAGGCCATGGAGTCCGTGGAGGAGATCGTGAAGGGGAAAAGCGTGGGCAAGGACCTGCTCTCTTCCCTGGAGAAAGGCTTCCAGGTGGTGGAAGGGATCGGGATCCTCCGGTACTACGATGTTTCTCCGTCCTTTTTCTCACACTTCTTCCTGAGGAAGTTCCCCTGGGAGTACTAGGCCCTTCTCGACCAAGATCTTCCTCACCCTTCCCCTCTCCACCATGAGGGAGAAGAGGGAGACGTCGAGGAAGTGGGACCAGTAGAAGGGGACGTGGTAGGCAGATATACGGCGGCCCTCGAAGAGGGAGGAGAAGTAGTCGGCGGTGTAGGAGCGGGACACCGTCACATAGGGGACGAAGATCTTCTTCCTCCGGAAGGCGGCGATGACGGCCGGAAGGAAATCCTCCACGTAGGAGGAGGGAAGCCTCACGGCTATGTGGGGTAAAGAGAGGCTGGACGGTGGGTCGTGGACAGCCACCACGCTGACGGGAACCCCGCTCCTCTTCAGGGCAAGGTAGAGGGTGCCCAGGAAGTCTCCGTCAACCGGGGAGACGGAGCGGGGAGTGAAGGAGGGGTGGAGGAGAGGGTTTGAAGAGGTGACGTTGCCGGTGGCGTGGAGGAAGACGGCTTTGGCCTCGGGGGGATAGAGGGAAAGGACGAAGGAAGGTCTGCCCAGACCGGAGACGATCCTCTTCAGGTGGAACTCGGCGTTGAAGGAGAACTCGGTGGGGAGGGGGACGAAGTAGAGGGACCTTCGCTTCATCTCGTAGCGGTAGACCCTTCCTATGCCCCGCACCTCCACCTCCTCCAAGGAGGAAAGTAGATCAAGGAGTTTCTTCCCCGCCGGCGATGAGGACTTGAAGACCACCACTCCTATCATCGGTACACCTCCGCGGCCACCTCCAGTCCCTCCTTCAGGGCCCTCCTCGGCAGGGGAGTTCTGACCTTCTCCATCCAGGGGGTCTCCCGGGGCCCGTAGATGTACCTGTCTATGTCCAGGCCCATTTCCCGGGCCACCCGCCTCCAGTAGAAGTAGTTGTAGTTCTTGTGGGCCCGGAGCAGGAGCTCCGATACCTGTTCGTCTCCCACGGAGAGCACGGCCTGGAGAGCGGCCCGCTTGACGTTGCCCACGTCCAGCCAAGGTGCCCCCTTCTTGACGATCTTTAACAACCGGCGGGTTTTGTCGAGGTCCTCCATGGGAAGGTGTTGGAAGGGGGTGTAGGGTTTGGGGACGAATACGGAGACGGTACCAGTCACAGGGATGTGCTTCCTAACCTCCCTCACGAGGTTCACTATAGACAGGGCCTCCTTCTCGTCGCTGTCGGGGAAACCAAGGACGAAGTATAACTTTAACCTCCGGATACCAAAGGACCTGGCCCGCCTGGCGATGTCCACCACGTCCTCGTTGGGTATGGGTTTGGCGATGAAGAGCTTCCTCCTCTCATCTGCTGCCTCCGGGGCCACCGTGAGGGTCTTGATACCACCCCGCCCGAGGATGGACAGCATCTCATCGGTGAGTCGCTCTATGCGGGCAGATGGTATGGAGAAGGGGATGGAGAAGGCGGCCAAGTCCTCCAGAATCCTCTCGATGTGGGGGTAGTTCATAACGTCGGAGCCTATGAAGACGACCTTCTCGGCACCCCTGGCAAAGTGGTCCTCCACTATCTCGAGGACCTGG
Source organism: Microcaldota archaeon (assembly GCA_027043825.1). Lineage (GTDB taxonomy): Archaea > Iainarchaeota > Iainarchaeia > JAADDC01 > JAADDC01 > WANZ01. Next base: position 1,214 of record JALUER010000012.1, on the reverse strand, counting down.
GAGAGCTTCCTATTCCTCTGGGGCTTACGGGTCCAGCCGATGAGACAGAACCTACAGGCAAACCTACAGCCCCTGTTCACCTCCAGGAAGAGGGGGAACCTCCCGTAGGCGGTGTTGTCGGAGAGGAGGTGGGAGTAGGCAAAGGAGAGATCGTGGAGGGTGAAGGAAGTGGATTCTCCGTTCCACGTGGAGTAGAGACCGTCGGTCTTCCAGTCCTCAGGGTGGAGGTGGAGGAGGTCGAGGACCCTCGGAAAGACGTCCTCGCTCTCACCGATGAAGAGGGCGTCGGCAAAGGAGGAGGAAGGGAGCGGGTTCCAGACACCAGGCCCGCCGAGGAGGAGGCGCTTCTCCCTCTCTTCCCTGCGCAGGGGGAAGCCGTATCGGGAGAGGTAGGAGAGGAGCTTGGGGAGCTGGGGTTCGTAGTGGACGGAGACGAAGACATAGTCGTAGGCCTTCAGGGGGAGGCCCTCCTCGATGGAGAAGGGTGAGTCAAGGGTGAAGCGATGGGCCACGGTTTCCTCGTCCTCGTTTAGGATCTGGTAGGTGATGAGGTGACCGAGGGAGGAGACCGCCTCCTTGTAGGTGCCCGGGTAGAGAAGGGCTATCCGTATCTTCCCGTCGCTGGCCCTCTTATTCGTTCTCCCTATTTCCACGGCACACCCTCCTCAGGGCGAGGGAGAGGTACTTCCTCCGTACCCTGTCCAGCGCCTCCTGGAGCTTCCTCGTCCCCGTTATGAAGGGGACCTTGTCGGTCTCCTTCACGATCCGCACGTAGTTGGGCCCCATCCGGAAGGCAGCCCAGACGTCCACGTCCTTGAGGATGCTGTAGATCGCCCGGAATTTGGCCGGGTTCCCGTGGTGGTGGCCGTGCTCCTCTTCTTCCTCCTCTTCCGTGGTGTTCGGTCGCTTCTCCAGGAGCCTGTAACCGTCCAGGGTGACCTCGTAGATCCAGAAGGACGGGGCGTCACCAAAGTGGCCATCAAAGAGCTCACCGTTGTCGACGCCGAAGGCCACCTTCAGGGGAGGCAGGGAAAGCCCCAGCCACTTCTGGGCGCTCCGTTGGTTGAGCCTGAAGAGGTGGATCGGCTTCACCCCGAGGGCAACCGCCTCATCTTCAGGGGAGTAGAAGGACCTGTAGACCTTCAGGGCCTCCTCGGGGGAGGAAGCCCAGGGAATGAGTTCCTTCCAGAGCGCGTCCACCATCTCCCTGACGC
>JALUER010000011.1 GCA_027043825.1 Microcaldota archaeon | reverse complement strand
TGGGGTTCCAGGGGCGAAGCCCCGGTTGGCAGGTCGGGCACCCCCGCACCGGATTCTCCGGTGGGACGAGTGTAGGGCATCCGGACTTCTAAATCTATCGACGGGGTTAGGACTTAAAAACGTAGGCATGAAGTCGCCCTTTTAAAACGATTGAGGACAAGTTAACAGCGTGAACCCGACCGAGATGCACCGGAAGCACAAGGGAAAGATCGAGGTGCGCCCCAAGGTACCTGTAGACGGGCACCTCCACATTTGGTATACACCTGGTGTTGCCGAGGCCGTGAAGGCCATTAAAGAAAACCCGGGCGAGGTCTTTGAACTCACGTGGCGGTGGAACACTGTAGCCGTCGTCTCTGACGGGACGAGGGTTCTGGGGCTGGGTAACGTGGGCCCCGAGGCTGCTCTGCCCGTGATGGAGGGGAAGGCCCTCCTCTTCAAGTACTACGGTGGGGTTGATGCGGTGCCCATCGTACACCGGGCGAGGGATCCGGAGAAGTTCATCGACTTCGTGAAGACAATCGAGCCGTCCTTCGGTGGGATAAACCTGGAGGACATATCTTCCCCAAAGTGCTTCTATATCCTGGATCGGCTCCGGGAGGAGCTGGAGATCCCTGTGTGGCACGACGACCAACAGGGAACGGCGGCGGTTTCTCTGGCAGCCCTCATAAATGCCTTCAAGTACGTGGGGAAAGACATGAAGAGGGCTAAGATAGTATTGTTTGGTGCAGGAGCTGCCAACTTTGCCCTCTTTAGACTGCTGCAAGCCTATGGCGTCCCGGCAAGAAATGTAATTGTTGTTGACTCGAAGGGCCCTATCACCCTGGAGCGGGAGGAACTAAAGGGAACGTACAAGTGGGAAATTGCAGAGCGGGCCGGCTACGCCAAGGACATAGAAAACGCCTTCAAGGGTGCTGACGCCGTGGTGGCCGCCTCGAAGCCAGGGCCCGGCACCATAAAGAAGGAGTGGGTCCAGCTCATGAACAACGATGCCATCGTCTTTGCCCTGGCCAACCCCATTCCTGAGATCCACCCCGACGAGGCGAGGGAAGCTGGGGCTAAGGTCGTGGCTACTGGTAGGAGCGACTTCCCCAACCAGGTAAACAACTCCCTCGTTTTTCCGGCCCTGTTCCGGGGCGTGCTGAGTGTAAGGGCAAGGAAGATAACTGATGGGATCGTCCTGAAAGCTGTGGAGGCCCTTGCCTCTTATTCAGAGAGGTACTTCGACCAGGGGCTTATCATAGCTCCAATGAGTGACAGGGAGGTCTTTGTCCACGAGGCGGTGGAGGTTGGAGTAGAGGCCATACGGGAGGGTGTGGCTCGCCGCAGGGTTCCGAAGGAAGAGCTGGAGTCAGAAGTGAGAGAGCTCGTCGGTGTAAAGAAGTGATTTAACTACTTCTTGAGTCAATATTTCTATGCGAGCCCATATCCAGCTCAGGAACCCCATAGGTAGCTACGTGGCTGCCCGATCCTTTCTTATTGGAGCTGCCTCGGAAAGGGAGAATGAAACGGGTGTAGCTCACCTCACGGAGCACGTCCTCATGAGGGTGGTTCAACGAGGGATCGGTCACCGGCCGGTGAGGATGAATGCCCACACCGGTTACTTCTGGACAGGCTTCGTTATGGAAGAACCAAAGAGGAGCGGTATTTCGAAGCTTCTCTTGGAGATAGAGTCTCTGGATGAGGAGATAGACGAGGACACGGTTGAAAGGGAGAAGAAGGTCGTTGTATCCGAGATCCAGAAAACCCGGAACAACCCAACGACTTACATCTCAAAACATCTCGTCCAGCGTTCGACTTATGAAGGGAGACTGGCACACCCCATAGCTGGATACGAGGAAACGGTGAGAGACCTCGACGTGGAGGATGTTCGATCCTGGTTTGATCGACTGACTACCTCTGACGATCTCCTTCTGGAGTACTGGAAAGAAGACTCCTACCAGTATATCCCTCGACACTTGAGTATCAGCTTTACGAGAAAGGATATAGCGGAGGAGAGGGAAGGGCTCAAGGGTTACTACATGGCGTTGGTGTGGACAGGTGAGAGTAGCCCGGCCCTCTGGACGCTGTCTAACTACTTATCCAGCTGGGACGGGCCGCTGTGGCAGAGGCTACGGCAAATAGGAAACTATGCACCCCAGTTCATTATTAGAATGGTACCCAGCACAAGAAACCTCCTCATCTTCCAGACTTTCGCTCCCTTCAGCAGTGAAGACAAGGTTCAAGAGGCCAAGGACCTCATACTGGACGAGATTGATAAAATCAAGGAGGGTTCTGTGGACGTGGAGGTATTTAGGAGGACGCGAGAGCTATTGAAGTTAGGGGCAAAGAAGTATAGAACGTGCATAGACCTGAGGTCCACAGCGAGCGACACGGTCTCGTTCATGACCTACGGGAAGCCCTTTGCCGACGCGATGGAGGAAGCAACGAGGGTATCTATCGACGGGGTTGTCGAGGCGGCCCAGAGCCTGGACAAGGAGAGGTTTATCCTCCTTGCGCCGGTGGAGTGAAGCCATAATAACCCCTTCATTCTTTTTATTCCGTGGAGCCGCTGGTGAGGAGCCCAGGGTTGGAGGAGATCTACCACCACTTCGGGGTGACCGTGAGGCCTGAGTACATCGTCCACGACTTCGTGGTGGCCCTCCCCCTCTTCATACTCGTCCTCCTGGTGGTCTATGTCTTCTCTCGGGCGGTCTACCACCTTACCGGCTCCAACTACAAGGCCAGGAAGTTCATCCACTTCGCCGCGGGGGCTGTCGCCGCCGTTTTGGCACCATACCTGTTTTACACGCCCTTCGTCTTTGCTACAATAAGCTTCATCCTCTTCCTCCTCGTCTACTTTCCCCACAAGAAGGGCAGTCTCCTCTACTGGTTCCAGATCGAGAGGAAGTACGGAGAGGTCTACTTTACCTTTGCTTTCTTCGCCCTCTTCTCCATCTTCTGGTACATAGATATCAACATCGCCGTGGCCAGCGCCCTCTTCGTGGCGGTGGGGGACGGTGTGACAGGTCTCGTCAAGGAGCGCTACTACGGGAGGAGGGAGGAAGAGAAGAAGGTGAAGGGGCTGAACCTGGGCAACCTCGCTATGCTCCTGGTGAGTGTGCCCATTGGATACTACTACTGCGGCTGGGCCGGGGCTATAGCGGCAGTCTTCGTCTCCATCCTGGAGAGCTTCGAGGGAATCGACGATAACGTGACCATCCCCTTCGGTTCGGCGGCCATAATCTCCCTGCTGAAAGTGCTCGGGTTGTGACTACTCGTACAGCTCCAGCAGCTCCGGGAACAGCTCCACCACGAGGGAGATGTCCTTCTCCGGTGCCATGGCCGGGAAGAGGATAACCTCCTTTATGGTCTCGGCTCCGGTCAGCACCATGAAGAGACGGGTTAAACCAATTCCGATTCCTCCCGTCGGCGGCATGCCATATTCCAACGCCCTGACGAAGTCCTTGTCCATGGGCTGGTACTCCAGTCCTTCCTTCTTTATCTTCTTCCGGAGCTCCTCCTCCTCCTTAAACCTCTTGTACTGCTCTATGGGGTTGTTAAGCTCCGTGTAGGCGTTGGCAAACTCCATCCCGTTGATGAACAGCTCGAACCGCTCCACGTACCTCGGATTCTCACCCCTTTTAGCGAGGGGAGAGATGTCCACCGGGTAGTGGGTGATGAAGGTGGGGTTCACGATGTGGGGTGCCGCGTAGTGGTCAAAGAGCTTTTCCAGGGCCTCACCGTACCTCACCACGTCGTACCCGAGGTCCCTGGCATACTTCACGACCTCTTTTTCCTCCATCTCCTCCACGTCGGGGCCGCCGTACTCCCTTATGGCGTCTACCATCCTCATCCGCTCCCAGGGCTTCCGGAAGTCGATCTCCTTGCCCATCCACTCGACGGTGTGGGTGCCGTGGAGCTTGGTGAGGAGGTGGGTCACGTAGTCCTCCACGAGGTCCATCATGTCCCTGAAGTCCGCGTAGGCCCAGTAGGCCTCGATCTGGTAAAACTCCGGGTTGTGGGTGGCGTCCACGTCCTCGTTCCGGAAATTCACCGCCACCTCATAGACCTTCTCGAACCCTCCCACGATGAGGCGCTTCAAGTAAAGCTCCGGGGCGATCCGGAGGTACATGTCCATGTCGAGGAAGTGGTGGTGGGTCTTGAAGGGCCGGGCGAAGGCCCCGCCGTAGAGGGGCTGTAGAATGGGCGTTATTACCTCGATGAAGCCCCTCTCATTGAAGAACTTCCGCGTTTCCAGGAGGATCTTATGGATCTTCACGAACCGCTCCCTTACCTCAGGGTTGAGTATGAGATCCACGTAGCGCTCCCTGTATCTCCTTTCCACGTCCTTCAGTCCATACCAGGTGTCCGGCAGGGGTCTGAGTGCCTTCGACAGGAGCCTCCACTCCTCCACGAGGAGACTCACCTCTCCCCTCCTCGTCTTAATGACCCTCCCCTTCACACCTACAACATCCCCCCGGTCCAGTAACTCCAGGAGGCCGAAGTCCTTTGTGAGGTCAGCCCGGAAAACGAGCTGGATCCTTCCCTGGTCATCCAGGAGATCCAGGAAGGCGATCTTGCCGTGAACCCTCTTCTTCATCACCCTGCCGGCGAGGGAGTACCTCTCCTCCGTCTCCTCGCCGGGGTCCAGGTAGGCGAACTTCTCCCTGATATCGACGGACTTCCCTGTCACCTCGAAGCGCTTCACCTTGAAGGGGTCGATTCCTCTTTCCAGGAGCTCCTTGAACTTCTTTACCCTGTCGGCGGCGAGGTCCTTGAAGGCCATACCATCACCTTTGTGGGTTTCCTTTTAATAATGGAAGCCCAAATTTTTCTTCGTGGACGTGGAGAGGGTCAGGGAGCTGGCCTACAAACACGCACTCAAGAACGCGGTGGAGCACGGCGGAAAGGCCTCGGTGGGGGCAGTGATAGGGAAGATCCTTGCAGAGGATCCTTCTCTTAAGCCCCACGCAAAGGACTTGGCTCCCATCGTTAGGGAGGTCGTGGAGAATGTCAATAAGATGAGCTTAGAGGAGCAAAAGAGAGAAATGGAAAAGTTCAGCTATGTGGTGAAGAAGGAGGAAAAGAAGGGACTTCCACCCCTGCCCAACGCCGAAAGGGGGAAGGTGGTCCTCCGGTTTGCCCCGGAGCCGGGGGGTTACATACACCTCGGCAACCTCCGGGCCGCCATCGTCAACCACCTCTACGCCGAGATGTACGGCGGCACCTTCATCCTCCGCTACGACGACACGAACCCCTACAAGGCAAAGATGCCCTACTACGATGCCATCCGGGAGGACCTGGAGGCGGTGGGGGTAAGGATACATAGGATCGTTTACCAGTCGGATCGACTGGAGGTCTACCTGGACTACCTGAGGAAGCTCCTGGAAGGAGGTAACGCCTACGCCTCCTTTGACCCGCCGGAGGTCATAAACAGGAAGCGAAGGGAGGGCATTCCCTTTGAAGGGAGGGATAGAACGCCCGAGGAGAACCTGGAGATCCTCGACAAGACCCTGGAGGGGGAGTACGGAGAGGGAGAAGTGGCCTTCTTCCTGAAGGTGGACCCCAAACATCAGAACCCCGTTCTCCGGGACCCCGGCATCGCCCGGGTCATCGACTCGGTTCCCCACCCCCGCAGGGGCTGGGAGTTCAACGTCTACCCCATGTACAACTTCGCCTCGGCCATAGACGACGGCACGCTGGGGATAACCCACGTGCTGAGGGGCAAGGATCACGAGAACAACGGGAAGGTCCAGAGGAAGATCCGGGAATACCTGGAGCTCCCGGAGCCCACCATCATCGCCTTTGGTAGGCTGAAGATAGAGGAAGAGGGCTTCGCGGTGGGGCTGAGTAAGAGGAAGATCCGGGCGGCGCTAAGGGACAACAGCATCACCGGATGGGGTGATCCCCGTACCCTTACCGTCCGGGCCCTCCTCAACCGGGGCATAACACCAGAGGCCCTAATCGAGTTCTTCGGGTCCATAGGGGCAAAGAAAACGGACATCCTCCTCCGGATGGAGAACATCTACGCCATAAACCGGAAGATCGTGGACCCCAGGTCCAGGCGGGTCTTCTTCGTGGAGGAGCCCGTCCTCCTGGAGGTGGAAGGCGCTCCGGAGATAGAAGCAACGGTTCCTTGGCACCCCGACGCGGATCTGGGGAGCCGGAGCTACCGCTTCAAGGAAGGAATCCACAGGCTCTGGGTGGAGAAGAGCGACGTGAAGGAGGGGGAAACCGTCCGGCTCAAGTACCTCTACAACGTGAGGATCGAGGAGGTCGGGGAGACGGTGAAGGCCGTCTTCGCCGGTACGGAGGTGGGGAAGGAGAGGAAGATCCACTGGGTGCCCTACCAGAGCCAGGGGGACATACTTGGAGAGGTGGTCTTCCCGGACGGTAGGATGGTTCAAGGAAAGTTAGAGTTCTGGGCCCAGACGTTGAAGGAAGGAGAAGTCGTCCAGCTGGACCGCCACTACTTCGCGAGGGTGAGCCAGAACCACGGCGAGAAGATAACATTCTACTACGCCCATAGGTGATGTCATGGATAGGGAGAAGGCTGTCATTGAAACCGCGAAGGTCATGGGGGTTCTGATCCTCTTCCTCCTGGGTCTCCACACCTTCCGCTCCCTTCCTCTCCCCGTGGACATCTTCGCCGACTTCACTTCGCTGGGGAATGTAGAACTGTGGCTTACCGCCTTCTTTCTCTCGGTGGATGTCCTTCTCCTGGCATACCTCCTCTCTTTAGTGGGCGATAAGAGGTTAAAGTACGCCCTCTGGGCTGCCCTCACGGTAATGTCCCTTTTCTTCACGAACTTCACGAACATCGATGACGTCCTCTTTAGCTCCGTCCTTCTGGCCTCCGTCTTCTCCTTCGGGAGGGAAGTCCGGGGTATAGGAGACCTCTGGAGGGAAGTCCGGGGTATAAAGTCCCACGGGAGCCTCCTCTTCCTCCTCTTCATAACCCTCCTCGTCTGGGGGAACGCCACCACCTACAACGAGATCCTCTTGAGAGGTCTCGTGACCGCCGTGAACGACCTCGTTCCCTCGGGTCAGACCCTCACCCCCCTGGTGGACGCCATGATACCCAACACTGTCACGCCCCAGGAGATCAACCTACTCACCTCCTACCTCTCCCAGATGCCCGAGTGGAACCTCCTCACCCCTGACCAGCGCCAGCTCCTCATCCAACAGGCTGTCCAGCAACTTCAAAGCCAAAAACAGGCCATAAAGGAGGCCATGAAACAGTCCATGGCTACCGTGAAGGTTACGCTGGACGAGAACACCGTGAAGGCGCTGCTTTCCTCTGATCCCCGTCTCGAGACCCTGTCCAACTACCTCTTCGTTTTCCTCATCCTCGGTGCGGCTGCCGTGGTCTCCATCGTCCTGGAGATCGCCTCCATCCTCCTCTTCATCTTCCTCCTCTTCCCGGAGTGGATGCGAACGAAGGGTCTACCCAAGAAGAAGGAGTGTGATTGAATGGAGCGTCGTCCCTGGGGCTGGTTCCGGGTCTTCGGTGAGGGAAAGGGCTTCACCGTGAAGGAGCTCTACGTTGAGGAGGGGCACCGTACGAGCCTCCAGAGGCACTTCCACAGGACCGAGTACTGGATCGTCGTGGAGGGAGAGGGGAAGGCCGTCGTGGGCGACGAAGAAAGGGATCTCAGGCCCGGCGACGTGGTGGTGATCCCCCGGAGAACCCTTCACAGGGTAGAGGGAGGTAAGGGGGGTATCAGGATGGTTGAGGTCTGGGTCGGGGAGCTCCTCGACGAGGGGGATATAGAGAGGCTCGAGGACGACTACGGGAGGGTCTGAATGTTCCGGTTCTACGACATCAGGGGCGTATGGGGGGAAGAAATCGATCCGGAGAGGATGACGCGCCTGGGGACCGCCCTCTCCAGGCTCTTCGACGACCTGGCGGTGGGCCACGACGTGAGGATATGCTCTCCCCTGGCTGCCCAGCACCTCATGAGGGGTTTTGGAGGGGAGATCACCTACCTGGGCTTCACCACCACCCCCATGGTCTACTTCTACGGCTGGAAGGCCTCCACCGAGGCAGTCCAGGTCACGGCCTCCCACAACCCCCCCTCCCACTGCGGCGTCAAGTTCGTCCACAGCAACGGGCTCGACTGGAGTCACGGTGAGATAGAGGAGCTCCGGAAGGCCTACGAGAGGACCGACGCCGGGCCCCGCCCCTTTAGGGCCGTCTTAGATCCAGACCTCCTCTCCGGCTACTTCGAGCTCTACAGGGGGTGGGAGGTTCCGCGGGTGAGCCTCACCTTCGACCCCTCCAACGGCGCCGGCTACCTACTCATTCCCCTCCTCAGGGAGAAGTTCGACGTCCACGTGGTGAACGGCGTCCCAGATGGGCGCTTTCCGAACCACCCACCGGACCCCACCCTCCCCGAGTCCCAGAGAGACCTCTTCAAGTACCCCACCAAGTGGGGAGCGCTCCTGGACGGAGACGCCGACAGGCTCGTCCTCCGTTACGAGAAGAGGGTGCTCGGAAGCGATGAGATCGTGGCCTTCTTGGCGGAGAACGGTGTGGTGGGAAGGAAGGTTGCCCTGGAGGTGATGATGCCCCTGAAGCTGGAGCGGTACCTGGAAGACCTGGGCGTGAAGGTGGTCCGGACCCCCACCGGCAGATCCCTCATCAAGGAGATGGCCAGCAGGATGGGATTCGACTTCTTCGGCGAGTACTCGGGCCACTTCGGCTTCAGGGAGTTCAACTACATTGACGACCCCCTCTACACCTTCTTCAAGGTCCTGGAAACCGGCGAGGGCACCTTCGAGACGGAGTACACCCCTCCCCATGCGGAGAATTTCTCCCTTCTCATGGACAAGAAGATCGCCTCGAGGATCGTGAAGGAGCTGGAGCCGGAGGAGGTCCTCACGCTGGATGGCTTCGACGTCAGGGGGAAGGACGTCCGGGTGGTCCTGAGGCAGTCCCGGACCGAGCCGAAGAAGTGGAGGGTGCTAGTGGAGGGCGAGGACGAGGAAAGGGTTAATAGGACCTCAGCTCTAATACGCCGGGTGGTGGAATGGAACTCCCCCGCATCGTCGTGAACTTCAAGGCCTACAAGGAGGCGCTGGGAAAGAGGGCCCTGGAGATCTCCCGGGCCGCGGAGAAGGTGTGGGAGGAGACAGGCGTTCTCGTGGGTGTTGTCCCTCAGCACGTCGACCTTCGGATGATCGCGGACGCCGTGGAGATCCCCGTCTTCGCCCAGCACGTGGACCCCGTCCGGCCCGGCGCCCACACGGGCAGCGTCACAGTGGAGGCCATAAAGGACGCCGGCGCGGTGGGAACCCTTCTCAACCACTCGGAAAGGCGCATCCGGCTCGATCAGATTGAGGTCACCCTACAGCTCCTCAGGGAGGCGGACCTCATCTCCATCGTCTGCGCCAACGACCCGGTGGTGGGGAAGGCTGTTTCGGATCTCCAGCCCGACGCCGTGGCCGTCGAACCACCGGAGCTCATAGGCACGGGGATATCCGTCTCCGAGGCGAAGCCCGAGGTGGTGAAGAGGAGCGTGGACCTCATCGAGGGAGTCGTCTACGTGGGGGCGGGTGTCTCGAAGAGGGAAGACGTGGTGAAGTCCCTTGAACTGGGGGCCTACGGCGTGCTCCTCGCCTCCGCCGTTGCCAAGGCAAAAGACCCCTACTCCAAGCTCCTGGAGCTGGCCGAGGGAGTAATCACCGCCGAGGAGTAGAAGCCCCGCACAACCCTTTTATTCCCCCTCTACCTTATGGCCCCATGACGAAGGTAACGTTATCCGTGATAAAGGCGGACGTGGGGGGCCTCGTTGGCCACCACGTGGTCCCCGAGGAGCTGGAAGAGGTTGCCTGGGGCATCCTCGAGGAGGCCAAGGACGAGGTTATATTTGATTTCGATGTTTCGCACGTGGGCGACGACTTGGTTCTCATTATGACCCACGACAGAGGGGAAGACAACCCGGACGTCCACGGACTTGCCTGGGAAGTCTTCAAGGCCGCCGCAGAGGTGGCCAAGGAGATGGGGCTCTACGGAGCCGGTCAGGACCTCCTCAAGGAAGCCTTCTCCGGCAACGTTAGGGGCATGGGACCAGGCGTGGCGGAGATGAATTTTGAGGAGAGGCCCTCTGAGCCCGTCATCGTCTTCGCCGCCGACAAGACCGAGGCAGGTGCCTGGAACCTCCCCCTCTTCAGGATCTTCGCGGATCCCTTCAACACGGCGGGGCTCATCATCGACCCCCACCTCCACATGGGCTTCCGCTTCGAGGTATGGGACCTCATAGAGCACAAGCGGGTCTTCCTGAGCACCCCCGAGGAGATGTACGACCTCCTTGCCCTGATTGGTTCGCCGGGGAGGTTCGCCATCAAGCGGGTCTTTCCCAAGGAGGGCCACCTCATCTCCAAGGACGAGCCAGTTGCCGTGGCCTCCACCGAGCGGCTTTACGAGGAGGCGGGCCGCTACGTGGGCAAGGACGATCCCGTGATGGTGGTGAGGGCCCAGCACGGCCTTCCCGCCGTGGGGGAGGTAATGGAGCCCTTTGCCTTCCCCCACCTGGTCGCCGGCTGGATGAGGGGCTCCCACTGGGGTCCACTCATGCCGGTGAGCGTCAGGGACGCCAAACCCACCAGGTTCGACGGCCCACCGAGGGTAATAGCGCTGGGCTACCAGGTCAAGAACGGCATGCTCGTGGGCCCAGAGGACATGTTCGACGATCCGTCCTTCGACAGGGCAAGGGAGATAGCTAATGAAATAGCTGATTACATGCGCCGCCACGGACCCTTCGAGCCCCATAGGGTCTCCTTCCACGACCTGGAGTACACCACCATGCCAGCAGTTCTGGAGAAGCTCAAGGACCGCTTCGAGAAACTTTAGAGCTTCCCCCTTCCTTTTAAATTTTAACTTCCTTCCCAATTTTCTTGTAAATGATGGGGGGCCGTAGCTCAGCCCGGGAGAGCGACCGGCTGAAGACCGGTGTGTCCGGGGTTCAAATCCCCGCGGCCCCACTATGGGGGGCTCCGCCCCTATAACCCCGGAGCGGGTCCGGCCTTGCGACCGGACGCACTGCGAAATCTTCTTGGGAACTCCTGATTCCCCTCCCCTCTTTTCCTTCCTCTGGAGAGCGCTCTTCGGCCTTGCTGGGACCCACGCACTACGGGGTTTTTGAGGATGACATAGCGGTGTCATTTAATACGAGAACCTGACGAAATATCAGTGTGGCCGAGGCAGCTACTAAGCCCATCCTTCAGGAACTCGACCGCGGGTTATGGTGATGTGGGGTGGAAGGATGAAACGAATCGATCGAGACCCGAAGAGGTATGAATACATTGAGCAAGAGGATTATTGTTGCGTAGGGGCAACCCTTGAGATGATTCTGAGGAGGCATGGGATAAGGGACTTCGATCAGTGTATGATTGCCTGCGAGTTAGGCCTTCTCGTCCCAGAGGACTGCGAAGACTGTCCAGATTGTGCCATACGTGTGCCGAGAGAGTACATCACCGACACCCCAGATTATACCCACGAGTACCTTGGTTTTCTGCTTGGAACACAGGTGAACCGGATCGCTGGTGGTATAAATACCTTTTTCCTTCGACATAATTTGCCCTTTATGGAGATCTACGTGGCGGCGTCTGAGATAAAATCTCCAGAACACCTGAAGAAAATCCTTAAGGTCTATGACAGGGACGACACCGATGTGATTGTCTGTTGCCAGGTGGTGTATGAGAGGCAGAAGTATGGACACGTCTGCGCTGTGGACGAAGTAAAAGAGGACTCTCTGGTCCTTGTGGATACGGACGGAGATGGTTGGAAGTTATTGGAATTTTCCTACGAGGAACTTTACGATGCGATCCAGCGCCACGGAGACAAAAACGGCGGGGGATTATGGATTATCCGGAAATTATCGTGGGTAGAGTAATAAAGGGCGTTCCTTCTCTACTTGGGCCCGCGCAGGTAGTAGCGCCGGGGGTGGGATTACCGAACGGCCAACTTCTTTGGCCGGACGAATGTAGGGCGTCCCTCGCTCCGCTCGGACACCCTCCAGCGGTCTGTTAGTACGCGGGGGTTGTTAGACCGCAACGCCGGGGGTGGGATTCGAACCCACGCGGGCTTGCGCCCACCGGATCTCGAGTCCGGCGCCTTGGTCCGCTCGGCCACCCCGGCGCAGGTCAAGAAGATGGAAGCATAATGAAGTTTTAATGTGTTACTTGCACGGGAAGACGTACGCGTCTATGACAACCTTCCAGATGTAGGGGGCGTAGTTGGCAACTCTCCGCTCCTCGAGGAACCTCACGCAGTACCCGTGCTCCTCCACGACCTCCCTGATCTTCTCCTCACCCTCCTTGAAGGGGTCCTCCGCCGGACCAAAGGTGTAGAGGTGGATGATGCCTCCCTCCTCCCTCAGCGCCTCCATGGCGACGTCCAGGAAGGTGTCCGCCGTCTTCGGGAGGGGCATGATCACCCGATCCGCCATCTTTGGAAACATCCGGGGCACCACGTCCCGGACGTCACCGAGGACGGGGATGATCTTTTCCTGGAACCTGTTCAGCTCCACGTTCTTCACCATCCACTTCCAGGCCTCAGGGTTCAGTTCCACGGCGTAGATCTTCTTCACGCGGGGCTGCTTCTTGGCTATGACCAAGGGATACGGCCCGACTCCGGCGAAGAGGGCTGCCACCACCTCCCCTGGCCTCACCTGCTCCGCTATCCTCTTCCTCTCAAAGGAGTGGCGAACGGAAAAGTAAACCTTCCCCACCTCCAACATCATCCTCACGCCGTGCTCCCGGTAGGTGGTCACCAGGTTCGGCTCCCCTGCCACCACCCGCACCGGCTGGACCCGAAAAGGCCCCTCGTGGGGGCCCTCCTCCACCGCCACCGTTCTCACGTTGGGATGGACCCTCATTATGGCCTCTGCTATGAGCTTCTCCTTGTCCCTCAGCCCCTCCGGGATCTCTATGACCGCCACGTGGCCGATGATATCAAAGGACTTCGTGACCTTTTCCACCTCTTCCGGGGAAAGAAGACCGCTCAGCGCCTCCACCATATCCCTGGGCTTCCTTCTCACCGCTGGTAGGTCTATCTCGACCGCCTCGTACCCCTCGAGGGGAGACTTCACCGGGAAGTAGACGAAATCCCCCTCCTTCTTGGCCCTGTGGTCCCTGTCCAAGATCCCCAGCTCTACGAGCCTCTTCCTGACCTTCTCCGCCTCCTCTCTCGGTACCTTGAGGGCTAACACCACAGAGTTACCTTGAGGAAAAGGGGTTAAATAGGAGGGACCCTAATCATTCCGTGTTGAACCTGGTAGGGCTGGGTCTACGACCTGAACACCTGACGGAGGAGGCCAGGAAGGTCCTCTCCCTCAGTGACAAGATATACCTCGATACCTACACGAACATCGTGCCAGAAGAGTGGATAGCTTCCTGGGAGTCCATGGTTGGAAAGTCCTTCCTGCGGGCGGACCGCTCCACCCTCGAGGACGGCATGAAGGCTATAATATCGGAGGCAAAGGTGTCTAACGTTTCGGTGGCCGTCGTGGGTGACCCCCTCACCGCCACCACGCACATCTCCCTCTACACGGAGGCCCTCAAAGAGGGGATAGACGTTCGTTACGTCCCGGGTCTCTCCATCCACACGGTGGCCATGTCGCTGTCGGGTTTTGAACACTACCGGTTCGGGAGGACCGTCACCGTCCCTTACCTCTGGAGGCAGAGCCCATCCTTCTACGAGCGCATTGCTTCCAACCGATCCCTCGGCCTCCACACCCTCCTCCTCCTGGACCTCCACCCAGAGCCCCTCACCATAAGGACCGCCCTGGAAGCGCTCCTGTACTGGGAGAAGGAGTTGAAGCGGGGGGTCATCGATCTCTCCGAGTTAGTCGTGGGCATAGCCCGGGCCTGCTGGGATGATTGCTTCCGATTCGTGGGGACGGTGGAGGAGCTCATGGAGATCTCTTTCCCGCCACCACCCCACGTTCTTATCATCCCCGGGGACCTACACCCCATCGAGGAGGAGACCCTCTATGTCCTCAGGCGGCACAGCCACGGAAAGTGTAAGGGAACGGGCTGAGAGGTACATCTCCATTACCCGGAGGGCCCTCTCCCTGGTGGAGGTGGTTCCCCCTCCAGGTAGCGAGCTCAGAAAGACCGCGGAGCTCTTGGTGGACATGGCGCGCCGCTACCTCTCCGACGCGGAGTACTACCTGGACAAGGACCCTGCCACCGCCCTGGCGGCGGCCTCCTATGCCCACGCCTGGTTGGACGTGGGTGTGGTGATCGGCATATTAAAAGGAGAAGATCCTAAACTCTTCATGGTGGAACCATGATAAGCGCCAGGTTCCGGAGGCACACCGAGCCCTTTATGAGAAAGGTGGCCCGCTTTTTCGTCCACCTACCACCCAACCTGATAACGGTTCTCTCGATCCTCTTCGCCCTCGCCGCCGCCTACTACTTCGCCCAACAGGACTGGTTCGCCGGAGGATTTCTTGCCATCATAGCGGCCTTCCTCGATGCCCTCGACGGAGCCGTGGCCAGACTGACGAAGAGGACCTCCAAGTGGGGGGCCTACCTCGACGCTGTGGTGGACCGTTACGTGGAGGGAATACTCCTCTTCGGGATAGGGTTGGGGACCGGCCTCTGGGTCTGGGTGACCCTGGCCCTCTTGGGGGCCCTCCTCATCCCCTACGCCAAGGCACGGGCCGCCATGGAGACGAAGGTTGATAACATCGACTGGCCTGACCTCATGGAAAGGGGAGAGCGCCTCATAATGATAGCCATCCTCTTCCCTTTCTGTGCCTTCTACGGTTACGCCGAGTCCTGTCTGATCGCCATGGTGGTCCTCTTCCACTTCACGGCCCTCCAGAGGATGCTCAGGGTCTACTACAGGTTGAGGTGAAAGGATGGGAATCTATGATGAGAGTGTTATCGACAGGAGGAAGGTAGTTCTCGGTGTCCTCGTCCTTCTCCTTGCTGCAGAGATATACTTCCTTCTTCCACCACCCACTGGCGTAAACCTGAAGACCGACAAGCCTGTTTATACCCGGGGAGGAAACGGTGTTCTCTGGGTGGAGGTTTACAACCTCTCTTCCTCACCCCTCACGGGTGTCCTCGTCTCCTCTGACGCACCAGATAGTGAGGTGGAGCTGAACTACTCTCCCCACCTACTCACGGTGCCTCCCCGGGGAACTCAGACCCTCAAGATTCCCTTCACGGTAGATGAAAACGCCTCCTACGGGGATCACCTCCTCAGGGTCTTTGTTTCCTTTCCTGGGGAGACAAGAGTAGTCTACAAGAGGGTGAAGGTGGGATGAGCGTCCCCTTTCAGGAGTACCTCGTTAGTTTTGGCTACTTCGGCGTCTTCATGGCCGTCCTCATAACCAGCCTTACCTTCTTCGTGGGGATCCCCACCTTCACCTACGTCTCCCTGGCGGCGGCGCTGGGCCTCAATCCCCTCGTCTCGGCGCTTGTTGCTTCCATAGCCGGGGCCCTTGGTGAGAGTCCGGCCTATGTAGTTGGGCTCGGGTCCAAAAAAGCCATAGAGAGAAGATACAAGCATCTCATTACCTACTGGGAAGCTGTCTTCAAGAAATACGGCTTCTGGGCCGTGGTCCTGGTCGCAGCCCTTCCCTTTGTCCCTGATGAGGTGGCCGGACTCCTGGCGGGGATGGCCCGGTACGACTACCTGAAATTCCTCGTGGCCACGGCCATAGGGAAGTTCCTCAAGTACCTATTGGCCGCCTATGGTGGGTTCCTGGTGGGCCTCAAGCTGGGCACCGTCTGAAGGATGGTCCGGGCCTCTTCGTAGAGACCTCCCAGGAGGAACTTCATGGTCTCCTCGATCAGGAGCGACCTGGCTTCATGGGGTGTGAGCCCTCTGCTTCTCAAGTAGAAGAGCTGATCCCCTGTAAAGGAGAGGTCCTTGACCGAGTGGGAGGCGGTTTCTACCTCGGAAGTATAGACCTCCACCGAGGGGACTGCCACGACGAGGCCACCCGGGAGGAAGCGTGTCTCCACGTGGGCACTTCCCCCCTTCCCCAATTTCACCAGGGGGCGGTGGACGAGGAAGGAAGAGTCGTCCGGGACGAGGAGGTGGACGTTCTCGATGTCACCGGCGGTGAGGTGGTGGTTCACGTCGGACCGACCCGGCAGGGAGACGCCGTAGAGCCTCAGCCTCCCCTCCCCGTCGTACCTCAGGTATATCTCTCTTCCCACCAGGAGGGTACGGACCACCAGGTTCCCCTTCACCTCCCAATGAGAGTAGTGGATGTTGCCTCCCCGAATTAGGTGGAATACCTCTCCCTTGCCCTGGATCCTCCCCGTGACGAAGAGGGGACCCCTTGTCGAGTCCTCTACGATGAAGAGCCGTTCTTTAACATTCCCCTCTACGTGAGCGTGTCCCGTCCCCTCTACAGTCCTTATCTCCACCCTCTTTCCTTCGACACTGAACACCTCTCCCTGCTTTTCCGCTCCCAATACCTCTACCTTTCCCTTTTTCTTCTTGGCCTCTTCGAACAACTCCCAGCGGGTGTAGTACTTGATGGTCGGTGAGTCGGCGACTCTCATCCCACACTCCCCCTGAAGTCCAGCTCGAGCACCCTTCTGAACACGGATGCATATTCGGGTGGCAGGTACGAGATAACATCCGAGAGAAAGCCCGACACGATGAGGGCCTTGGCAGAGTCTTCGTCGAGCCCCCTACTCCTCAGGTAGAAGAGTTGATCCTCCCTTAGAAAGGAGGTGGTGGCCTCGTAAGAGACCCTTGCCGTGGGTTCCTCAACCTGGTTGTGGGGGTACGTGAAGGCCTTGCTCTCTTCATCGAGGAGGAGTGAATCGCAGGACATGGAGGATCTGGAACCTGTAGCACCTTTATTCACCCTCAGGAGTCCCCGGAAGACGCTGACTCCATCGGAGGATGATACCGACTTGGAAACCACGTGGCTTCTCGTATCCTTCCCCACGTGGAACAGCTTGACGCCTCCCTCCTTCCACTCCCCTCCGTGGGCGATGGTGAAGGCCCTCACGTCTACTGACGCCCCGTCTCTCAGGATGAAAGACGGGTAGACGTAGGAAGCCCTTGAACCAAAGGATCCCTCCACCCATTCTACTCTTCCACCCTCTTCCACGATGGCCCTCTTGTTATTGAAGTTTATCAGGTCCCTGCTCCAGTTTTGCACCGTTGTGAACTTTAGGTGACCACCCCTGTGGACGTAAGCTTCTACTACCCCGTCGTGGAATGCAAACTTCCTGAACTGGGGGGATGAACAGCCCTCGATGAAGTGGAGGAAGGCGTTTTCTCCTACCACGATGAGGGTGTGTTCAAACTGGGCCACCATCTCATTGGCTACCAGGAAGAAAGCCTCGACGGGGAAGGTCACCTTGACCCCAGGGGGAACGTATACGAAGACACCTCCGCTCCACAGTGCATAGTGGAGGGCAGAGTATCGGTGCTCTGCGGGCGGAAAGACCTTTCCGAAGTACCTTCTTACCAGATCCGGGTACCTCTTTACGGCCTCTTCCATCGGCAGCACGACAACGCCCTTCTCTTCCAGGAACTTCTTGGCATTGTAGTACACCATTTCGCTGTCGTAGGAGGTGGCCAGTCCTGCCAAGAACTTCTTCTCTTGCTCGGGAAGGTTTAACTCCTCGTAGAACCTCCTTATCTCCGGGGGTAGTTCGTCCCACGAGGTTGCCCTGGCGTCTACCTTTTCGTAGAGCACGAGTTCGTCCAGATCGATCTCATCAATTCCCTTCAACCAGAGTGGGTCGGACAGCCTCTCGAAGAGCTCCAGTGCCTGTAGGCGGAGCCTCCTCATCCACTCTGGCTCACCCTTTTCCCTGCTCAACCCCTCCACGAAGGACCGACTGATAGAGCCCTTCGTTATCATCCTATGATCCTCCCCTCCTCCATCCGGAGGACTCGGTATCTTCCCAAGAGCTCCAGGGAGCGGGGATTGTGGGTTATGTATAAGATACCACTCCCATCCCTTGCCAGCTCTTTCACCAGCTCGACGATCTTCTCGATACTTTCTATGTCAACACCGCTGTCTATCTCGTCAAGGATGACGAAACGGGGCTTCAGGAAGAGGGCCTGCAGGAGCTCCAGTCTCTTCTTCTCCCCTCCAGAGAGCCCTCTATGCAGTTCCCTGAAAAGGACGTTCTTTGGAAGCCCTAATTTCTCTACGAGCTCCTTGAGCTCCTCCAGGGCCTCCCTTTCCCCTTTTCCGGATATCCTCAAGAGGAAGGAACCAACAGGTATCCCTTCAAACTCCGGTGGTGCTTGGAAGGTGAGAAACACCCCCTTCTTAAACCGTTCTTCTGGCGTCAGGCCCAATATGCTCTCTCCGTCCAGGAGTACATCCCCCTTCGTTATCTCGACCCTCTCGTCCCCTGCTATGGCCCGGGCGAGGGTGCTCTTTCCGCTCCCGTTGGGGCCGGTCAGGACTACTATATCTCCTTCCCTCAGGGAGAGGTTCACGCCCTTCAGGACCTCCTTTCCCTCTACCCGGGCGTGGAGGTCTACGACTTCCAGCATGGAAAAATTAACGGTGTTAAGTTGTTTAAAAGGGTGGGGGCAAGCCTTATATAATAGCGCCCCAATTTTTACTTCATGGTAGTGAAACGGCTGAAAGGCCTTTTCTCACGGAAAGAAGAGGTGTCCAAGAGACCGAGCCAGCGCTTCATCGACTACGTCACCCAGAAGGCCCACAGGTATGGAGTGATCCTCACCAATGAAGACGTTGAAGACCTGTGGAAAAAGTACACAGAAAGCGTTCGCGAGCAGGAGCGGGGCTATAAGCTGGGATTACTTGGAACCCTCGCCAGTATAGGTCTTGTCGCGGTCAACCCGCTTCTTGCCGTGCCTGTTGCGTCCATATTCGCCTTTGGCGGTCTTGGTCATACCCTCCGGCACGCAGAAGACTTCCGGACTTACCTCCACAACAAGATACAGGAAAAACTCGAAGGGGAGAAGAGGGTGGCCCATTCACTTACAGAGGCCCTGGAGGGAGAAGTAGAACACACTGAGGTGCTTAGAACCCTTAAAAGGGCGGACGTGGCTGATAGAAAGGAGGCCCAGGAGCATGCCAAGGGCTATAATAACTTCAGGAAGTACGTGGGAAGGCTTGGTCAGGCCTCCACCACCCTCGGTGGTGTGCTTCTTGGACTGTCCATGCCCCTCGGCGTGGTCAACCCTGCTCTCGCCTACCTCTCCGCTGCTGCAGGCTTCGGGACAATTGCTTCCAACATGGCTGCTTACTCAGCAGTGAAGAAGCGGGTCAGGGAGTTCCTTGGTAGGATCCGAAGAAAGAGAAAGCCCCGAGACATAGAAATTCTCAAGAGCAAGCTCGAAAAAGAGCTAAGCGAAAGAAAGAACGACCCACGCTTCTGGATATACTTTGAGAAACACGTGGATGATATACTCCGAAAGCGCCGGCCATCAGCCAAGGACTACCACAGGGCCAAGGTATATTACGAGCTCCTTAGTAAGGCCAAGGAGGAGCTCGGTGGCGACGGGTCCTTGAGGCCCCACCTCCTGAGGATAGAAAACAAGCTACTGTCCTTCTTCCCCGAGCTCAAACAAGGGAATTAGAATGGGCCACCCCCTCCTATCTTTTAGTAAACTCGAGGAGGCCCTTTTTATCGACCGGCCCAACCGGTTTACCGCCGTTGTTCTCCTCGATGGGAAGGAGGTCAGGGTCCACGTCCGGGACTCGGGGAGGCTCGGAGAGCTCCTCGTCCCCGGCGCGAGGGTCCTCGTCCGCCCCAAGGAGGGAGGGAAACTCCCCTACGAACTGGTTGCCGTGCAACGTCCTCCCTATGGCTGGGTCTTTACCAACTCTGGCCACCACTCCCCTATCGTGGAGAGGCTTATCGAGGAGGGGGCCGTCCCCGAGTTCAGGGACGTGGTGGGGTATGGAAAGGAGGTAAAGCTCGGGGATAGCCGTATCGACTTCCTCCTCGTCTACCGGGACCACGCCCGTCCCCTGGAAGTGAAGGGCTGTACCCTCTTCGAGGGGGATGTGGGTCTCTTCCCGGACGCCCCCACGGAAAGGGGGCGTCGCCACTTGAGGGAGCTCATCGGCCATTCCCCATCCTCCCTCCTCTTCCTTACCATGAGCGGGAAGATTCGAACAGTTTCGGCCAATGTTGAGACCGACCCGTCTTTTTCGGGCCTCCTACTCGAAGCCCTGGAGGACGACGTCCACGTGTTTTCCCTGAACTTCTCCTTCGATGGGAGACACCTCTCCCTTGCTGGGAGAAGCGTTGTAGTCTACCCCATTACCGAGGAAACCCTCTTCCTCCGGAACGTCTTGGAGGAGGCATCCAACAACTACAATGATAATTTCTCTCCCGAGGCGAACGTTGTCCCCACGGCCCTCTGGCTCCACGAAAAGATCCGGTTTAACGTTCTCTTCTAC
>JALUER010000010.1 GCA_027043825.1 Microcaldota archaeon | reverse complement strand
TCCCTGTTCTCCTCACCCAGTTCCTCCCAGGTAAGGTACTCCTCCTCCGGGCCCTCCACGCCGGAGTCCCCCACGAAGACCAGCTTCCCACCCTTTGCCACGAAGTCCCAGAGCATCTCGAGCTGTGAGGCCGTTATGTAGCGGGCGTGCTCCACGATGACCACGTCATAGTTTTCCAGGTTACCGGGGCCCACCGTGTCGATGCGGCGGGTCCAGACGTGGTACCGACAGGTCTTCCGGATGTAGTCCGCCACAAAGTTAGGATCCCCCATACCC
Organism: Microcaldota archaeon; assembly: GCA_027043825.1. Classification (GTDB taxonomy): domain Archaea; phylum Iainarchaeota; class Iainarchaeia; order JAADDC01; family JAADDC01; genus WANZ01. The sequence goes on along the minus strand of JALUER010000010.1, from coordinate 5,991 downwards.
TCGTCGCCGTAGAGGACGAGGATGGAGGGGTATGCCCGGCCGTAGAGGGCCTCGTTGATCTTCGTGTACAGCCCGCACCAGTGGGGAAGCGTCGAGCAGTGGATGAAGCCGAAGCGGGTTGCCAGGTAGAGGGACGCCATCAGGGCCAGCAGAAGAAGAGCGATATTCATCCCTGCCTTGATGTCTTCTCCTCCCACGCTTAGATTTATATTCTTCTCCGTTAATAAAGTTTTACATGGTAAAGCTCCGGAAGGTAAAGACAGAGTCCCCAGCCAGTACGTTGGGAGTCCTCGCCTTCAACTTGGACACGAGTAATATAAAGGTCCACCCACGGGAGCTCTTCATGATCATTGCGGTCTTCGTGATCCTCGAGGTGCTCATGGGCATCTTCTTCCCAGCCTAACCCTTTATCTTCTTCCTGACGTGCGCAAGAAACGCTATAACATCCTTTAGCGCCCTACCGACACCATACTCTGCCAGTACTTCCTTGTTTTCAAGGAGTCTCCGGTAGGCCCTCAGCTTCCCTCCCACCTCCTCGTGTAGTATGCCCAGTCGGTAGGCTTCCGAGTGGGTGAGCTCCTCTCCGAGAAGCGCCGTAAGCTCCTCTCTAAGTGTGTTGACTCCTGGGACCGGGTGCTCGTCGAACACCTTCACGATGCGTTCCAGGTGCTCCCCGTGGTGTTCCATAAGAAGCGCTCCAAAGGTGGTTCTACCCTCCACGGAGCGAATGGGTATTGTGGCTTTCTTCTTCTCGTAGGGCATGGAAAAATAAGGAGAGGGGGTAATTAAAGGTTTCAGTCAAACTCGGTCTCGCTCTCGCTCTCCTCTTCCTTGCTCTCCTTCTTGGAGGCGGCGATGATGTCGTCGATCCTCAGGATGAGCTGGGCAGCCTCAGAAGCACTGATTATTGCCTGGGTCTTCACCTTGAGGGGTTCCAGGACGTTCCTTTCCTTCATGTTCCTGATCTCGCCCTCAAAGACGTCCACACCGTAGTACTTACCGTCCTTCTCCTTGGCGTGTATGCTACGGAGCTTCACGATGGTGTCTACAGGATCCATACCGGCGGTTTCTGCGAGGGTTCTGGGGATGACCTCCAGGGCGTCGGCGAAGGCCTCGATGGCCAGCTGCTCCTTGCCGCCCACCTTCTGAGCGTAGTCCCTGAGGCGTACCGCCACGGCCATCTCGGGGGCACCACCACCGGCCAGCACCTTGCCGCTCTCGATGGCGGAGGTCACCGCGCCGATGGCGTCCTTGATGGCCCTCTCGGCCTCGTCCACCACGTGCTCTGCACCACCCCTAACCAGGATGGTCACTGCCTTGGGGTTCTTGCAGCCCTCCACGAAGATCATGGACTCGCCGGCTACCTTCCTCTCTTCTACGAGCTCTGCCTCGCCCAGGTCCTCAGGGGACAGGTCCTCGATCCTCGTCACGATCTTTGCACCGGTGGCCCTGGCCAGCTTCTCCATGTCGCTCTTCTTTACCCTCCTGACGGCGAGGATGCCCGCCTTGGCCAGGAAGTGCTGGGCCAGATCATCGATACCCTTCTGGACAAAGACCACGTTGGCACCGGCCTCCACGATCTTGTCCACCATCTCCTTGATCATCCTCTCTTCCTGCTCTATGAAGGCCTGGAGCTGCTCAGGAGACGTGATGTTGATCCTCGCGTCCGTTTCGGTCTCCTTGACCTCCAGGGCCGAGTTGATGAGGGCTATCTTGGCGTTCTCCACCCTCTTGGGCATCTGGGGGTGGACCCTCTCCTTGTCGATGACGATGCCCTTTACCAGCTGGGTGTCACTGAGAGAACCGCCCTGCTTCTTCTCTATCTTGATCTGGTCGGTGTCAATGACGATCTTGCCGTCTACTTCCTCGGCCACCAGCTTTATGGCCTCCACCACGATCTCGGCCAGCTTCTCCCTGGCCTCGGTGGCCTTACCGGTCATGGTGGTCATGGCGATCTTCTTGAGGGTCTCTTCGTCGTGGATGTCCACCGGGTCAGCGATCTCGTTGAGGATCTTTACAGCCTCCTCGGTGGCCATCCTGTAACCCTTTATGATGATGCTGGGGTGGATTTCCTGGTCCAGGAGCTTCTCGGCGTTTCCGAGGAGCTCGCCGGCAACCACCACGGCAGTCGTGGTCCCGTCGCCGGCCTCCTCGTCCTGGGTCTTGGCCACTTCGACCATAATTTTACCGGCAGGGTGCTCGATGCTCATCTCGTTGAGGATGGTAGCGCCGTCGTTGGTGATGGTAATGTCACCCAGCTCGTCCACGAGCATCTTGTCCATTCCCTTGGGCCCAAGGGTGGTCCTAACCACGTTGGCCACCGCCCGGGCGACGAGGATGTTCAGCCTCTGGGCGTCACGACCAACCACCCTCTGGGCACCCTCACCCAGGAAAATAACCGGCTGCCTCTGTATCTCCACCATGTTCACACCTCCTACAATTTTCGGTTGTTATCTATGTATATGCGTGGATGGAAAGGGTTTTAATCGTAGACCCGATCCTTTACCCGCGGCCAGCGGGCAAATCCGCCGGCGCAAGTAACAACCCTTAAGTAGAGAAAGCCCCACATCTTAGTGTGGAGAGGAAAGTCGGTGAGAAGGAACTGATAGAGGAGGCAAGGAAACTTGTCCAGGAGTTTGATAATACCGTGAACCCTTTCTTGTACGACGATGAGGAGGAACGGATCAAGAATGCGTCGAGATTGGCTGAACTACTCGATAATGCCCATAAACACAATCTCAAACATCTCTTCAATCAGCTGGCCAGCGAGGTGGCGGATCGACCCCACGTTGCCAAGGAGCTGGCTGAGACGTTCTGGGAACAGAAGGAAACACTCCTCAACAGGGGTGTTGGCAAGTTCTTCAAGGATGTGTTTGGAAGGATAAAGAAGGCTGAAAAGGAAGGAGCGGAGGAAGAGGAGGAAGGGATCGTGGAGGGGTTGGACAACGCTGCGCTGGTAAAGATGGCCCTTCTTTCGCTGGCCGCCAATCACGACATACCCACCCTCAAGCGTCTTCACCCTATGGTACCCTACACCATAGAGGCAGCCTTTCCAAGTACGATCGAGAAGGAGACCTTTCTCGACCTTCTTGGCAGGCGCCACCTTGAAAGGATACTGAACTACGGAGAGCTGCTCAGGACCTACCTGGAATCTTCCCACATCGAGGCTCCGGTCACCATAACTGATCTCGTCCCCAAGGTAAGTTTAGAAGAGCTAGAAGCGCTGAGCCGAAGAGAAGGGCGCACCGTACCCTGGGTAGAGTTCTGGATCCACAGGATCATCGACAGGATCAAAGACCTGGAGGCGGTGGGTGCGGAGATCTCACAGAAAGCGGATCTGCTCCCGGAGGAAAGGCAGAAGACCCTCTTCTTCTTGGCGCACTATAGGGACAAGATCGATCCCAGCATTTTGAAGGCAGAGGGCAAGGAATTCCTCAGATATAAGTTCAAGGAACACGTTCCCTTCTTGGAAGCGCTGGAGGAGAAGCTGGAGGAGCTGAACAACAGGGTAAAAAGGTACCAGTTTTCCCTGCCAAAGAACGCTCTGGAGCACCTCGCGGCCCAGGTGGTGTACGAGTCCTGTGCCTCCTGGCCTGAGTACCTCGTCGACATCCTCCAGGGGCCGTCCATCCCTGTTATGGTTAAGGATAAGAAAACGGGGCGGCTGCTGGGAAGAATCTTCTTCACCCTGGCCAAAGGCAGGGACGGCAAACACTACATCGTGCACGGTGACTACGAGGGAAAGGAAGGAGAAGAGATGCTGCTCATGGGAGAGCTCTTGGCCGCGGTGGACGACCTTAGCCAGCGGCACTTCGGAACTAACTTGGTGTCCTCCAACAAGCTAAAGATAATAAGGAAAAACCTGGGGCTGAAAACGCCCCACAAACAGCCCTGGACCTAGACCATATACTGGAGATCCTCGTAGAGCCTGTACTTCTTCCCTGTCAGCTCCTCCACCGGTGCCTCGAGCTCCCTGATGATCTCCATCACCCCGTGGAAGATTTCCTCTGGCGAGGAGAAAGCTATCTTCTTCTCCCTGTGTCCCTCGCCAAGCACGTAGTACTTGACGGGCACTTCTCCCTTCTCCAGGTCCTTCTCGCCGACGTATACTTGTATGCTCGGCCTTACCGTTGTCTCGAACTTCCTCACCTTCCTGGCAAGGCTCGTCCTGTCGGCGGGCACCACCACTGCCCTGATCCCTTCCCCTACCAACATCTCCCTGAGGAGGAGCACCGCGTTGTCGATTGTCCTGTCGACTTCCTCCTTCCCTGTCCTTATGGCAACTACGGCTACCTGCACCGGGTTCAGGACGAAGGGCAGCCGACCCTTCCGGGCTTCCAGGTACACCCCCAGGAACCGCTCGATGGATCCTAAGTAAGCCCTGTGGACCATGTAGAGGTCCTCGGCGGCCCCGACCTCCTTTACAAGGTCTACCAGCTTGAAACGGCGGGGTAAGTTGAAGTCAAACTGGATGGTTCCCACCTGCCACTCGTCCTCTCCGAACTTCATCACCACATCGATCTTGGGGCCGTAGAAGGCCGCCTCTCCCTTCTCTTCGTAGTACTTCATTCCCTCGCTCTCCTTTATTTCCTGGGCAACGCCCCTGAGTGCCTCCTCTGCGTTTTCCCACTCCTCCTTTGTCCCTATGAACTCTTCTCCTATTTTCTCAGGATCGCCCATTGAGAGGCGGAGGTAGATGTTCTCTTCACTGAAGGGGAGCTGGAAGAGCTTGGTGTATATCTCCTTCATCTCCTGGAAGGTGGCCATCACCGTCTCGTGGAGGTAGTCGGAGGGAGTGAAGATGTGGGCGTCGTCCTGGGTGAACCCCCTCACCCTCATGAGCCCGTAGAGGGCCCCGCTCAGTTCGTAGCGGTGGACGGTCCCGAGCTCGAAGATCTTGTAGGGCAGGGGCACGTTCTCCCTGTACTTTTGGAGTAGATTCGCGAAGATCAAGACGTGGAAGGGACAGTTCATGGGTTTTATGGCGAACTCGTGCTCGTCGATGTTAAAGACGTACATGTTTTCCCTGTAGAAGTCGTAGTGTCCTGAAACCTTGTAGAGCTCCGTGGACGCCACCGCAGGCGTCATGGCCACCCGGTAACCCCTCTGGACGTGGAAGTCGGTTAGGATCTGGTAGAGCACCCAGCGGAGGATTCCTCCACCGATGGAAAAGAGCGGGAGTCCAGCGCCCACCAAAGAACCAAAGCTCCTGTTCAGAACAGAAAACCTGTGCTCGTGGGGAACGAGGATGTCCATCTCGGACGCGTAGTCCACGTGGTCCTTCTCAACCTTCGGTTTCTCCATCCCTCCTCACCGTTATCACCTCCAGAAGAAGTAGTTAAAAGGAGGTTTTTATTTCTTGATTGTGACCAACGGGGATGGGAGTAATGAAGACGCAGCGGACCGGTTCACCCCTTGAGGAAATCATCAGGAGGTTGAAGTTCAGTGAAGAGGCAAATAGGAGCGTGGGCAAGGGAAAAACGAACACCATACTCGTAGAGGAATGGGGTTTTGGTCCCTTGGGGCTGCCAGGTCTTGCTAAGGCGGAGATCGGAGAAAGGGTAAACTTTAGGGTATGTTACGAGGTACCAGATAACCATCCCCTTTCCAGGAGGGAGAACTCCTTCTTCTTCTTCAAGAAGGTTAGGGACCACCACGCCCTTAGTGCGACCGAGGACATGTACAGAGACGTCTTACCTCTTGTTGCTACGAGGGATCCGGATGAGCTACCCGATGAGTTAAGTTTAGAGGTTATCCGAGCACGGAAAACATCGAGAGGCTATGAAGAGGATGTGAACGGGCCTGTAAGGGTCTTGAGGGCGTCGTTTACACACGCGGATATTACACCAGAGGCCGTGGGCCGAGCAAAGGAGCTTCTCGAGAAGATCCTGGAGAGAGTGTTATCGACTTGAACGTCTTCTTAAACGTTTGGTGAGGCCCCTGTAGGTCTTTTTTGATGTTCTTACTACCTCAAAGCGGTCCAACAAACCT
>JALUER010000009.1 GCA_027043825.1 Microcaldota archaeon | reverse complement strand
GGCCTCCTTTTTCTTGTCCCACCCGTGCTTCAGGATGGCATGGGATATGATGGCGGTGGAGCTGCCAGCCAACCCCGCCCCTATGATGAAGCTCTCGAGGGGGGTCATACCAAGGAGCTTCCCTATGAAGTATCCCACGAGGAAGACGGCGCCGCTCTTGGCAGGGGACAGGAAGATGGTGTATGCCCCGGCCTCTGCAAACTTCTTCGGGTTCATCTTCAGTCCCGTGAAGAAGAGGAGGAGGATGATACCCAGGTCCGCAAAGAGGGAGATCAGGTCTGAGTCGTGGACGAAGTTGAAGCCCTGGGGACCGAGTATGTACCCGGAAACGAGGTAGCCGATGACAGATGACAGGCCCAACTGCTCCGCTATACTACCAAGGAGTAGAGAAACGAACAGGACGGCCCCGAAGTCAAAGAGGAGCTTCATGGTGGTGCCTTCCACCTAAGAAGAAGGAGGTTGGGGTTAAAAGGTTTAGAGGGAGGCCCTCTTGAGCTCCTTCAAGAGCTCCGCCGGGGAGCGGATAGGGTAGCTTAACCTCTCCACGAGTTCCTCTGTAGGAGATCCGTTTACCTCTATCCCCTTTAGCCTTTCCCTGAGCTCTTCGGGTTCACTCACCGGAAAGTCGAGGCCCTTTATCCTTCGGAGCACGAGGACGGCCCAGGGAGGTGCCTCCACCGCTTCGAGGGTCCTCCTCATGGAGTCAAGGGCTATGTGGATGTCCTCCCCGTCCTTTATCCTTCTCCAGGCCTCCTTTGCCAGTCCTCCCGCCGTGTGGTCGTCCAGTTCTTCCACCTCTCCCCGAACCTTCTTCATGACAGCCTCGGGGTCGGCGGAGAGGATCCTCTTCACCGTCTGGGTGGAGAGGCCAAGGAACTCCGCTATCTCCTCTGCCGTCATGGCCTTCTTGTCCCTCAGCACCACCGCATAGGATGCTGCCATCAAGGAGGGCACCCAGGTAAGGTTCCTGTACTCCACGAGCTTCCTTGGCCCTCCGAGGAGTTCTATTGCCTTTACAAAGACCTTGAAGGCCAGCTCGTCTACGGGGCTCTCCTCCACAGGTTCACCGATGATCCTCACCACCTTCTCACCCCCTCTCCTCTTTCCTCCTCTTCACGATCTCAGAGAGGGGTGGTCCAACCCTCAGGAGGCCCGTATCGGTGATCTCCAGCACGTGCGTCTTGGTATCGTGTCCACAGAGCCTCATACCATCGATCCTTATGGTCCGGAGGACGTCGCCGATGGGGATGCCGAAGGTCCTCTCCTCCCAGAGGGTGGAGACGATCTTCTTGGAGAGAACGATGGTTCCGTCGAGGATGTGGGAGACGGCGTAGCCGCCGGCGGCCTCCGCCGACGTCTCCTCGTGGGCTGACCTCTTCTGGGATATGAGTATGCCCGTCTGTCCCCACTTCTTCAGGAAGTTGAAGACCCTCCGGACGATGTTCCTGGCCATCATCTCCCTTGCCTCAAAGAGACCCGTTATGGAGTCGATCACCACACTCTTGGTGTCAAACTCCCGGATGGCGTAGGCGAGGGTGTCGAGTAACACGTCTATGTCCTCTCTCAGCCGAGAGGAGGAGGCCGCGTCGATGAGTACGATGTTGTCCTCCACGGACCCCCAGTCGATACCCATGGCGGCGGCCCTCTGTATGAGTCCTTGGCTCACGAAGGGCGCCGGTGACTCGACGGTTATGAAGGCCACGGGGTAGCCGAGGGATGCCTGCTTGACGGCGAACTGCTCTGCCAGCAGGGATTTCCCGGTGTCAGGGATCCCCGTCACGTTGATGACGGCCCGGTAGGGGATGCCCCCCAGGGGCACCTTCTTCGGTTTGCCCTCCTCCAGCACCGTGGTGAAGAAGAGGTCGTCCAGGCCCTCCACTCCCGTGGGTACTCCGAAGAGCTTTGGTGCCCTCTTTACCGCCTCCGAGGCCGTGTAGACAGCGTTCAGATCAACTTCTCTCCAGCCGTCAGTCATATTAATAATATAGTACCAAAAATTTAAGTTATTCCTCGTGTAGGCGAACCTCCACGGGCCTCCCGTCCTTCAGGGCCTCCTCGATCTCCATGCCTTCCGGTGAGTCCCGGGGGATCTTCACGTTCCCCTTGCTGTCCGTCCTCCCCCTGAATATTACCTCCCCATCCACAAGGATGTCCACCAATCCCCTCCCTCCGGCCTTCACGATGATCTTCTTCCTCCTCACGGTGATCTTGGGCATGGCCTTCTCTTCCCTCACCTCTATGGGCATGCCTATTTCCTCTTCCAGCTCGCTGATGTTCTTGCCCTTCTTTCCGATGACGTGGGGCACGTTCTCGGGCGCCACGTAGAGGATGACCCTGTTCTTCTTCACCTCAACCCGGAAGGGGAAGGGCAGGCGCCTGGAGAGCTCGATCTGTATGCTCCTCTTGGCGTGCTCTTCCACGGCGGAGGGCTTCTCTTCCTTCACAGGAACTACCACCGTTTCCTCCCCGTAGGTGTATATCTCGTACTCCAGCCTCCCGGTGGCGAAGTCACGGACCTCCACCACGGGTCTTGCCAGATCCGCCTCCGTCATGCCACTGGGAACCTTCACGGTGAGGGAGAGGGTGTATACCTTCTCCACCTTCCCCTTGTTGATGAATATGATGGTGTCCACCACCTGGGGGACGATGCCCAGCTCTATCCTTCTCACGAACCGCTGGACCGCCTCTATGGGCCTTGAGGCGTGGGTCACCCCTATCATCCCCACCCCTGCCAGCCTCATATCAGAAAATATCTCGAAGTCACGGGTCTTACGTACCTCGTCGTAGATGGTGTAGTCCGGACGGACGAGGAGGAGGATGTCGGCGGTCTTCTCCATGTCCCCTTCCAGGGGGGCGTACTGGGTGACGTCGTCGGGGACCTGTAGGTCCCTGGGAGACTCCATGGTCTTGACGATCTTGCCCTTCGACCGGTAGAACTCGGCCAGGGCCTGGGCAAAGGTGGACTTACCGGCCCCGGGGGGACCGGCTATGAGTATGCCCTCTGCCCTCTCCTCGAGCCGCTTCAGGAGCTTCGAGGAGAGTTTGTAGTCCTCGAGGGAGACCTTCGCCACGGGACGGACCACCGTTATCTCCCAGCCGTCCGCAAAGGGAGGATAGGCTATGGCAATCCGGTACTCCCGGTACTGTATGACCGTGGCCCCCTCGGCCTCGATCTCCACGTAGCTCTTGGGGTCCCGCTTGGCCAGCTCCACGATCTCGTTGGCCATCCTCTTGAGTTCTCCCCGGGTGAAGGGCTTCTCCTCCAGCGTCTCCAGGACGTACTCCCCCTCCACCCAGCGCTTCCTCATGGGCTTTACCCCTTCCTTCAGGTGTACGGAGGCCACGCCCTCGTCGAAGAACCTCAGGAAGGGGGGCTCCTTCGTCTCCTCGGCGGGAGGAACGTATATGACGGGGATGCCTGTCGCCCGGGCGACTTCAGCCTGCACGTAGTCCGACGTGAGGAGTATGGCCTCCTCTTCTTCGGCCAATTTCCTTATCTGGGCGTCCACGTAGACGTTCTTGGCCACGGCGATCTGGTCGGGCCGCACCTCCTCGCCGGCGAAGATAATCTCTACCTTGCCCCTCCTCTGGAGCTCCTGGAGCTTCTTCAGCTCCTCGAGACCTATGAAACCCGACTCCCTCCCCCTGTTTGCCTGGTACTCCAGCTCGCTCACGGAGGCCCTGTGAACGATCACGGTGGCCCCCAAGAATTCTCCCTTCTCCACCTTCTCGGTGAGGATGCCGTTGATGATGGCCGACGTGTCCGGTACTATTTTCACGGAGAAAGTTTTGGCCCAAAGGGTTAATAACAACGACGCTCCAAAATCCCTCCATGGAGCTCAGGGTATTGGTTGCCAAGAGCAAGGGCGATGCCATGAAGGTACTGAACGAGGACTGGGCCAAGAGGACGGGGGCGACCCTCCGGGAGAACCTGGACGGGAGCGGACGGGTCTTCGTGGTGGTGAAGGCGAGCGAGGAGACGGTGAAGAGGTTCCTGGGCACCGGCGTCTTCGAGGTGCCCGAGGACGAGGAAGAGCTGGTAAAGATCGTGAAGGAAGAGGAGGAGAGGTCCGTCGCCGGCGTTGGTCTACTGGGATTCTAAGGTGGGCACCGCCTCGTCTATCCCTTCCTTGGCCTCGAAGTACCACTTCCAGGGGTCCACGTCCCTTCCGAACAGCCTGAAGTAGGTCTTTATGAGGTCGCTGGCCCTCCCCTCGGGTGGCTTCACGTAGCCTCCCCGCAGGGCGTTCAGGAGCTTTATGGTGAGGACGGTTTCCTTCAGGTACCCGTCGTCCACGCCGAGGACGTCGAAGAGCTTCTCCACCCAGCCCCTGTGGAACCGACAGATCCCCAGGTCCTCCAGATTCAGCTCCTTCATGAAACGCTCCCCGGCCTTCCTCCCCCAGGCCTTCCCGTCCAGGTCGTCGTTGTGGTAGTACGTCATGAACTTGCCTATGAGGGGGAGGCCCACGTGGAAGCCCGGGTTCCAGTACTGGGGAGGCGTCAACCCCCCTTCCCTCGTGGGGACGTAGACTGCCAACTCCTTCAGTCCCATGGACCTGGCCCCCCTTGCCACCCCCTCCGAGAGGGGCAGCTCACCCTTAACGAGTCTCTCCACGAAGTCCACGGCGAACTCGTGGTTCCTCTCCGGGTCTATGTCTACCAGGGACGCCTTCCCTTCGTTTATACCCTGGTCTATGGAGTCGATGTAAAGGGCTATGGCGTCCCCCGTCTCTATGGCGTCCAGCCCGTAGGCGTTCACGAGGTCCGTCAGGCTCAGGATCCTTTCGTAGTCAAAGACGCCGATCTGGAGGCCCAGCGAGGTGAAGGGCTCGTACTCCACCTTCTTCTTCCCGTCCATCTTCTTACACACCGCCACGCACTTCTCTCCACAGGTCTTGGAGCGGATCTTCCCTTCCTTGAAGCGCCTCCGGATCTCCTCGGTGAGGGGCTTCACGTAGTCCTCGTAGATCTCCTCCCGCTCTCTCTCGCTCATGTAGATGGTGTTCCAGTTGAGGGCCGGGAGAAGGGCCTTCAGGGTGAACCAGTTGTAGATGGTCCCACCGACCCCCTGGCTCACCACCATCCTGTACTTCTCGGTGGGCTTGAAGGTGTCCATCTCCTTCAGCCTCTCCAGGATCCTCTCGTCCACCTCGGGATCCGGGGCACTTCCCCCCATCACGAGGCCAAAGACATTCTTCTCCGCGAGGACGGATCCCAGTCCTCCCCTCCCGAAGAAATCGTGGGTCTCCATGGTCTTCTCGTAGAACACTACGCTCCCGAACCTCGTTCCTATGGCACCGGGTCCCACGGCCCCCACCCGGTGGTAGCCGGGGACGTCCTTCCCCACCTCGTCCTCCAGGAGCTCTATGAGGGCGTAGGCACCCCCTTCCCGGAAGACCTCCTCCAGCCCGTCGATGGCGAGTACCTTCACCTCCACGTTCTTCCCGTCCCCGGTGACGGCGACGGCGACGGGTTGAGAGGAACGCCCCCGTATGAGTATGCCGTCTATTCCGGCTGCCGAGAGGGCCCGGGCCACCCCTCCCGCTGAGGAGACGAAGACCCCTCCCGTCAGGGGAGAGAAGAAGGTGGCAACGGCCCGGTTAGCCCCCATGAAGGAGTAGTTGGCATAGGGGCCCCTGCCGATGTAGACCGGCGCCTCCGCGTGGTGCACGTCTTTCCCGTTGACCTTCACAGACTCCAGAAGGAAGGAAACTCCCAGCGTGACGGCCCCGACATTTTCCACTTCGAGTCCCGTGCTTTTTTGCCTCTCGAGGTCCACAGCAACGATCATGTAATGATAAGCACCTTCAGAAATAAAGCACCTTCTCCCCCACGCTGGGAATCCTCATGACTACTTCCACCATTCCCTTCAGCCTCGAGCCCTTTATCTTCTCCCCGAGAACCATCTCGACCTGGAAGAGCGCCGCCGTGTGCTCTGCCTCCACCACGATCCTCAGGGGCCGTTCCTTGCCCCTCTCTATCTCCACGTCCTTGATGGAGAGGGCCGACACCGCGTGGATGTCGAATTTTCCCATTTCGTAGGGGATCCTCGCTCGTCCCCTCGTCATGTCGGTCCCGTCCGCTACCTTCACGATGCTGGCCTCCGTGGAGATGGCCACGTCGTCGTTGTGGGAGTAAATTGCCTCGAGTATGGCCGTCTTGAGGACCAGGTAGTTTTCCTCACCTTGGAGGTGCCTCGTGAGTATGGGTTCGGCGAGTATGGCTCCCAGCGTCCCGTGCCGGCCCCTGTGTATGGCGTTCCCTATGTCGTGGAG
>JALUER010000008.1 GCA_027043825.1 Microcaldota archaeon | reverse complement strand
TCTCCAGCCAGTAGATGTGCCTCGTCCTCAGGCGCCTCTTTACAGAAGATTTAACTGGGGGCCTCTGGTAGATCTTTCCCACGAACTCCCTCGCCACTTCCCTTACCCTTTCCAGGGGAGCGTCCCCGTGGAGCTGCATCACACCAACGTACTCCTTGCCCGCGTGGAGAAGGGCGTAGAGAACTTTCGTCCCCCCGTTCACCCCTATGGGGAGGACACCGGTTACCTTGGGGTCCAGTGTTCCACTGTGTCCCGCCTTCTTCAGTCCCAGGATCTTCTTTACCCAGGCGACCACCTCGTGGGAGGTGGGGCCCGGAGGCTTGTCAAGAACTATGATGGAGGTTTTTAGAAGTTCTTCTACCGTCCTCTCCTCTGGTCTTTTCCCCCAAGGTCCTTCCTCCTCTTCTCTTAGAACGAAAAGCCTCCGTTCCCTCTCCCAGGGGAACTTCAAGCCAACTCCTCCAGGTACTTGTCGATGTTCTCAACTACCTTCCCCGTGGGGAGGAGATGGCGTTTGTTGAACCTCCTCTCCTTTACCCTCCTTCCCTTTGCTTTGACGAAGACGTCGTCTATGACCTCGGTGACCACGACGGTCTCGCCGGCGTAGCGACCGGCGGTGACCACGCAGACGGACCCTTTCACGATCATGCTACCACCATCCTCTTCAGGGCTACCTCCACGTAGGGGCGGAGCTTTATGTCCACGGTATGGATATCTTTTTCCCCGATCTTCACGTAGAAGGCGATCTCAATGACCTTCCTCTCGCAGTCGGCGCAGAGAACCCCTCCAAAGATCCTCTCGGGCCTCCTCTCCGTCTTCGAGAGCTTCCTCACCTCCACGGGCCTCCTGCCGTGGGGTACGCCGTGGAGGGGCCTTCCGCAGATGGCGCAGACGTGCTTGCCCGTCTTGGGCTTCCTAAAGTGGAACACCGTCCTTCCTCCAGGCGTTCTAACCCTGACCCGCTTTAGCCTTCTTAAGTAGGGCGCTACCAAGCCACACACCTCCGGCGATGATCACGTAACCTATGAAGTACCACAGGATGGCTGACATCCTCCCCACGGGGGTATCTATCGTTCCCAGGTGCCAGACCCACCAGAGGGGAGCCAGCAGGACGATGCTAATGACTATACTCTTGAGAAGTATTTTATTCATTTCAGTGGTTGCTTCCAGGAGGACCCCCTCGTCGAAGGTGCCGTCCGGTCTCTTGGCACTTTTCAACTTCTCCTTGATCCTTTCCATCTTCTCCCTGTGCCTGAAGACCCGCTCGGTAATGATCCTCACGGTGTAGACGAGGAAGGCCACCAGGAGGACCTCCACCCAGGGGCTCAGGACCTCAGTCCATCCAGCCATTTTTTCAGCACCTCTGCCACCTTTCTTCCAGCCTCCTTTGCCTTCCCCTCCTCGTTCTTCACGATGAAGACCGATGCCCCCTTCTCTATGGCGTAACTGACCACCGCCACCCTGTTGAGCATCTGATGGGTCTCCACGTCGGCCTCGGGGCCGGACCCCCTCCTTCTCCCCCTGTCCCGCTCCCTCCTGCCCCTTATCTCCTCCGGGTCCGCTTCCACGACGATGAAGAGGGAGATGGGTAGCTTCTCGAGGACAAACTTGGGGAAGCCCGGCATGTAGCCCGTCTCGAGGGCGATAAGGGCGTGGGTGTCCAGTATGATGGGCTCCCTGGCAACCTCCTTCACCATCTTTGACGCCCTCTCGTGGAGAGCCTTGTACTGGTCCGCCGTGAGCTTCTTTCTTATCTCGTCCCTGTCCTCGATCCCGTAGAGCTCCGTGGCGGCCTTCACGAAGAAATCGCCGTAGTTGTAGACGGGGATATCGACGTGCTTCCTGGCCTCTTCCACCACGGTGCTCTTTCCCACCCCGGGGACTCCCACGACTACCGCGATCATCCCAACACCTTCTTGAGGGCCGGGTAGAGCTCCAGCACCCTCTCCCTCATGATGATCTCATAGTACCTGTATATGATCTCCACCGCCAGGAGTATGCCCATTCCGCTGGTGAGCCCCCGAAAGACGTCGGTGAAACCTGCCAGGAAGCCTACAAAGGCAGAGCCAAGGACGGCTATGGTGGGTATGTACTTCTGGAGCACCTTCTCAAGGACCCGGGGATCCCTCCGGAATCCTGGAATTCCAAAGCCTGAGGAAGCCAGCTGCTCGGCTATCTGCCTCGGCCCGAAGCCTGCCAGCTCTATCCAGAGTATCCCAAAGACCACGGACGTGAGGGTGAGGAGGACGATGTAGACGATGGCGTGGAAGAGGTCCTTGGGGAGGGTTGAGGGCATCTTTCCGGACCCTATCCAGACGGAGAGGTCGTTCATGAGCTGGTAGGGGGGCTGTAGGTAGTAGGCCAGGCCGCCCACGAGTTGGTGGCTGATCGCCCCGTTCTCACCCACCACTTCCTGGTACTTGCCCAGGAATGGAGCCAGGGGCGTGTCCTTGGCCAGGTAGGCGAGGAGCTGAACGTTGGCAAAGAGGGCCACAGCGAAGATGACGGGGATGACGTTCAGGTAGAGTAGCTTGATGGGGTATCTCCCACCGGCGCCCCTACCGTAGGAGAGGGCGATGGGAATGTCTATGTGAATCCCCTCGGCGTAGACCACCAGGAGGAAGACGAGGATGGTAATGAGGTAGGGGAGGAGGTTTATCCACCAGGTGGGGGACGCCGTGGTTATGGAGTCTATGAGCTTCATGAGGTAGCTTTCAGGGTAAATACCGAATCCCATCCAGAAGGCTGCCTTCGTCACGTTAGCGGCTATGAAGAGGGATATACCGCTCCCTATACCCCACTTCAGCACCACCTCGTCGAGGTACATCAGTATGACGGCTCCCAGAGCGATCTGAAGGGCGAGTATGATCTCCAGGCCCGGTGCTGCCTGCAGGAAACCAGACGAAGTGTAGACCCAGGCCTCAAAGAGGGCAAAGAGGATGGCCAGGAGCTTTTGCATTCCCATGAAGGTCCTTCTTCCCTCGTCGCTCCTCATGTCGATGTCTATGAGGTGGGAACCTACCAGGAGCTGGAGAACAATAGATGCGATGACGATGGGCCCTATACCGAGGGCCACCACAGACCCCAGGTTAGAGGCAAGGATGAGTTGGAAGGCCTCGGGTGCCATACCCCTCACGGAGACCAGCCCGTAGGGGCGCACCATGGAGAGGACGTAGAAGGTGACGAGGACGGCGAGGGTCCAGAGAAGACGCTCCTTGAATGTAAGGGTTCGGCCCGGTGCCCTTATCTCTGGGAGGGCCTCCCAGACGGGCCGGAGAGCGTCTATCCAGCTCATTCCTTGATCACCGCCTCTCCCCCGGCGGTCTCGATCTTCTCCTTGGCCCTCTCGCTGAAGGAGCGTGCGACTACTTTAACGGGCTTGGTCAACTGGCCCGTTCCCAGAACCTTTGTATAGCCCAGTTCGGTCACGTCGATGGCATCACCCGAGAAGGAAGGTGAGGTGACGATCTCGTTGATCTTGGAGAGGTTTATGACGATCTCTTCCCTTTTCCTGGGGGGAACAAACCCCTTCTTACCCAAGACCTCGTACCTGAAGCGGCTCTTCTTGTGGTCCCAGGCACCAGCCCTTCCACGTCCTCCCTTTATGCCTGCACCCCTCCTGTTCTTTGTATCACCGTGGTAGCTCCTGCTTCCCAATTTCTTCCTGTACTTCCTCCTCCGCCTCACCACCATTTACACCATCCTCCTGAGGAGCTCGTTTATCTCCCTTCTCCTGTATCCAAGGGCCCCTCCCAACTTGTAGGGGGTCTTTATGCTCCTGTACCCCTTCCTGGGGGGATGGAGCCTGAGGGGCTTGAAGTAGTCGGAGAACTTGACTTCACCAGCGACGACCTTCTTGACGAAGGTCTTCAGGTCCATTCCCGTCCTTTTCTTCAGCTCCTCTTCGCTGAAGGGCGTCCCATCCAGGAACTCTCCTCTTTTCCTTATGAGTAACTCCAGGGTCTCTTCGTCCACCTCGCCCCAGGTGATGTAGTCCTTGGCCTTCCTTATCATGCCTTCATAGGTGGGGGTGGCCGGGACGACGTTGGCGTGGTTTACTCGGGTCAACCGCAGCCTCTTCATGGTCTCCTCTATCTCTCCCTTCACGCCTACCTTTCCCCTCACCCTTACTACCGCGTAGGCCACCATCACCAATCAACCCCTACTACTGCCAGGTCTTCGGGCCTGAGACGGGTCGTGGTTGTCTGCTTGAGTGCCCTGTAGGTGGCCAGGGCGAAGTTGATCCTGGAACGGGTATTTCCGTACCCCTTGCTCCAAACGTCCCTTATACCGGCCAACTCAAGAACGGGCTTTATGCTGTCGGCCGCCACGAGGCCAACGCCCCTCGGGGCCGGCTTGAGAACGACCCTCACACTTCCGGCCTTCCCCTCCACCTTGAAGGGAACCGAGTGAGGGAGCCCGCAGCCACACTCCCAGGAACCACAACCCCTTCTCACCTTTATGATGCTCAGCTTGGCCTCCTTTATGGCCTTGTTGAGGGCGTCCCTGTACTCCTTGGCCTTCCCTACACCAACACCCACGTATCCGTTCCTGTTACCTACGACAACTGCCACCCTCCAGGAGGACCTCCTTCCGGAGTCCGTGACCCTCACGGTTCTCCTCCTTTCGAGTATGACCCAGGAGAGGTTGGGGAGAAGGGTATCTACGATCTCCGGTTCGAGGAGCGGGAGGTTCGTGGCGAGGGCCTCCTCCATGGAGGTTATCTGACCCGAGGCCACCAGCTTGCCCAGTTTTGTCTTGGGCTTCCACTCCTTCTTCATGGGCTCACCTTCTTGATCATTTCTTCCACGTGTTCAGGGAGCTTTTCGGGTTCCAGCCCCCTCTTCAGGTATCCTCCGAACTGCTTCCTATACTTTTCCTCATCGGAAGACTTTAATGCCTTGGCGTACTCGGCGATGTGGACTCCCTTAACCCTTTCCTCAGAGGGAAGGGCGTCTTCCGAGTGAGGGACCTTCAAACCCCCTTCCAAGGCGCCCTTTAATACTGCAAATACTGTGGAGCCGTGTACGGGGGTGTGGAAGCCGATGTCGAGAACCGCCTCGGTTATGCCCTTCTCCTTTGCCCTCTTGGCTATGAGAAGGCCCAGGAGGTACCCTGCCGGTGTGTTGGCAGGGTGTCCCTTCCACCCCATCCTTACCAGTTCCCTGCTGTTGGCCTGGGCAAGGACCCTGTCGCCCTTCTCGTCGAATGCGATGATCTGGACGATGATGGAGTTGTTGAACACCCTGACCACGAGCCTAGGCTTGCCGCTCTTTATGAGGGCTATCCTCTTCTTGTAGTTGGTCTTCTTCTCCCGGATCCTCCTTAACTTCACCCTGTAGTTGGCTCCCGTTGCCATCTTACCTTCCCTCCACTATCTCCATCACGTGGGACTTGCTCCTGATGTGACCTCCCTTTGCCTGGCGGTAGAGCTTCCTGTAGGTCTTCCTGTCAATGACGCCCTTTTCCCTCAGTCTCTTGAGGAGCCTCCTTATGGCACGTATCTTCCTCATCCAGGCCTTCTTGGGGTCAAGCCTTGCACCGGGGGCACCCTTCCTTGAGCCGGGGCCCCTCCTCCTTCCCTTCTTTTTCTTGATCCTCAGCTTCCTTGCCCTTACTCTGGAGTAGCCCCTCTTCTGCTCAATGATTATGATACCGGCTTCCACCAACCTCCTCAGGTCGTCCTTTGTGAGGGCTCCCTCCACTTCATCGATGTGGGCCGGGTCTATCTTTACCCTTCTCTTCCCTACCCCGTATATAGAGGCCACGATCTCCTTGGCCCTGTCCACCTTCATGGGTTGACCACCTTCAGACCGAGCTCTTCAGCCTTTCTTATAATCTCCATCCTCTTCCTCTTTCCCACCGTGGAGGCAATCCTTACGACGACGCCTTCGAGCCCCTCCAGCTCGGAAGGGTTGTATACGACGACCTCCGGGTACCCTGAGGGGTGGAGATATCGGATGGCCCGGGGAGTTCTATAGCCGATCTTCACTACCCTCCCCTTTTCCTTCCTCTCTATACGCTTGGGGGAATCAATCCCCTTGGGCTTTCTCCAGCTCATCTTGAGCCTCCTCTTCCCGGGGGTTCTCTGTCGGAGGAACCTGAACCGCCTCTTTTTCTTGATGAGCTTGGCCACATTCATTCGCCCCATACCCCCTTCTCAACGATGTATATACCGTCTTGGAACTTCCTGGGGTCGAACTCGGGTGGTAGCTTGGTGGCGATCTCCAACCTCCCCGCCATTATGCCGGCGGCTTCCTTGTCGATGGATGTTACGATGATATCCTTCCCCTTTACCTCCACCTTC
>JALUER010000007.1 GCA_027043825.1 Microcaldota archaeon | reverse complement strand
GCCCTGGAGAACAACGTCCACGTGTTTTCCCTGAACTTCTCCTTCGACGGGAGACACCTCTCCCTCGCCGGAAGGAGCGTGGTGGTCTATCCCCTTAGCGAGAAGACCCTGTTCCTCCGGAATGTCCTGGAAGAAGCTGCCCGGACCTACAACGATGCCTTCTCCCCCGAGGCGAACGCCACCCCCACCGCCCTCTGGCTACACGAGAAGCTCCGCTTCAACGTCCTCTTCCACGGGTACCTCTGTGTCTCTTGCGGCCTCTACGACTACTTCGATGACTTCTCTCTTCTCCTCAAGGACTTCGGCGTTCCCTCCCGGCCGATCCGATACATCCCCTTCGGGAACAGCTTCGTGGTGACGTTCGAGGTCAAGGAATGACCCACGTCCCCCTTGCTTCCTTCCCCTCCAGGAAGGCCTCCACGTTCTCGACGTCGAAGCCACTCGCGATGAAGGACTTCACTCCGTACTGCAAGATCTTCTTTACCTTGGAAACCATGGCGCCGCTTGGGTCGAAGTCCTTGCTTCCCAGGTCTACAATCCCTTCGACACCCCTTACCTCCCTGAGAACCCTTCCGGAGCTGTCCAGCACCCCGGGCACGCCCGTCAAGAAGAGGACGCGGGACCGGAAGGCCTTCCCGATGGCCAGCGCCACGTCGTCTCCCGACACTATGCTCGGGCCCCTCTCCGGGTCAAAGGAGAGTGTGGCGCTGGACAGGGGAACGAGACCTCCTTCCCTCACGGCCGATACCCACTCCTTGATCCTTTGTGGGCTGAGTGAACCTCCCTCCATGAGGCTGTTCCCGTCAACGTAGTACACGGGCATGTAGTCTAGCAATACCTCCGTGACGAGGTGGTTCAGGCGAAGCTGGGCAGACCTCAGCCTCAGTAGAAACTCCCGGGGGTTATCCCTGTATCTAAGCGCTGGTACCACGAAGGAACCCGCGCCGTGGACGATTACGACGTCGAACCTTGAGAGGATCTCTGCGAGCCGTCTCAGAACCTCTTCCCGGAGCTCCGGGACTCCCTCCCTTTTCTTGGTTATCACGGATCCTCCCAGCTTAACCACGATCAAGCCTTACCACCCTGTGGGGCTTTACAGACCAAGGATCCTCCGAGACGGCCGACAGGGGTATCCCCTTCCCGGCCCCGTCCCTGTAGACGTTGCCCAGGTACCTCCACTCCACCACGTTGTACCTCTTCAGCATTGCCTCGTCCACGTGGCCGTACTTGTCCTTGTCGTCTGTGATGTAGATGACCTTCAAGGGGACGTCTCCCACGTGCCTCCGCACCTCCCTCCACAGGGAGACCCCTGACTCCATGTCTGTCCAGCCGCTCTCGAGGGAGGGCTTCAGTACGGAGATGGGAACGGGCACGGGAGGTACCGGCGACCCTATGGCGTGCAGCCTGCTCCCCTCCTCCCCAAGCTCTTCCTTGATGGTTCTCGCCACGGTTCTCGTCACGGGCTGGGGCATGTCGGAGTACAGGAAGACGATATCAGCGCTTCTCAGCAACTTCCTGACGTGTGGTATAACCTTCTTCGCCTCCTTCCTTACTTCCTCGGTGAACTCCCTCTCCACAAGAGGGTGCAGCCTCGCCACGAGCTCCATGAGGCGCTTGGTCTTCTGGGATAGCTGGACGTGAGCTGTCGGTGAGGAAAGGAGCGATCTGTCCACCCCTCGGAGCTCTCTTACGAGATCCGCCACCTCTTTCACGGCCTCGTGACTCTCTCCGAGCTTTCGGCGGGCAACCTCCAACCATATCTTCACGTACTCCCCGAGGGGGCCGTTGACGTCCAGTAGGATGACCCTCTTTGCACCCTCCACGGATAGACCTTGTTTACCGCCCTATTTAACCCTTACCCGAGAACCTCCACCTCCTCGCCCTTCACCCTCACTCTCCTGGCATTCCGAAGTTCTTCTATGGGGACGTCGCTGACGGTGGGGATACTTGCCAGGATCACGCCGGTGGCCGTGACGGTGTCGATGGACTCCACCACCATGGCCACGGGGGCCTTGCCGTACTTCTTCAGGCCGTAGATGACGTAAGAACCGACCGTGGATCCAACCCCATGGGGAAAGACCAGAACTTTCCCTGCTATGGATGTCCCCCTCAGGGGGTGGTCCGTCTGGATGATCTCCCCGCTCTTCATGTCCACGCCGCCGTAGAATGTGATGGGGTAGTCCGTGAAGAGGACCTCCCCTTCAGCCTCCCCTTCCACGATGACCTTTCCCCTTATTACCCTCATTCTGCCAACACCTCCACGATGTTTTCCAGCGAATCGAGGTAGGTCTTTACCCCGTTGGTGGCAGGGAGGTACCGGTACATCTTGCCGGAGTTCGTCACGGCGGACTTTATCCCCATCACGTCCAAGGGTGCCACCACGGCGCACATGTCCGAGAGGAGCTTCACGTTCCTCTCTTCAAGCTCTCTTACCAACCCCTCCCTCTCGAGAATGGAACGTACCCCGTAGGAGAGAAAGACCCAGACAGGGGCCCTGAAGCTCCTCCCGTTGAGCAAGTCCAGCAGCCTCTTTACTTGGGCCACCGAGAAGTGGGGACAACCCAGCACTACAAGGTCTACGTCGGAGTACTCCTCCCTGATCTCCTCCTCTGCCTCCCTCAGTTCCTTTTCCCCTATCTCTATTCCTTCTCTCGGGACTTTCACCTGCTCGGGGGTAACCCCCTCCGCGTGGTAGAGGGCCAAAGCTCCGTAGGCGGCCAGCGTAGCCCCGAAGGTCTTCATCTCGTCGGGGCTCCCCCTCACGCCCCGGAAGTAGGGGATCTCCTTCTTTATCTGCTTAGTGACGGCGTAGGCGAGGACGCTGAAGCCGTACTCTCCCTTTACCTTCGCTTCAACGTCTATCCTAACCTGGGGCTGGCGGTTTTCTTCGAGGTGGAGACCATAATAGGGAGTCCTTCCTGTCACGGCGGCGGCCAGGGCAGAAGGACCCCCTTCCCGGTTCGTCCTTGCCCCCAAGATGGAGTTGGCGTATATGACCGCCGAGCTCTCGGCCCACGCGATGTGCTCCCCGAAGCGGGGCAGCAGCCCGGAGAGGTACGGTGTACAGGTGGCTGCCGGGAAGACCCCCATCCTTGTAAGGGCCCTCACGACCCTCATCTGCTTCTCGGCGAATTCCTCGGGGATACCGATCTCCTTCCACCGGGACAGGTCCATCCCCGCCGGGTTCATAAAGGCAGGCACCCTCACCCTTGCCTCCCTGCTCACCTCCTCCAGGAACTCCAGCCCCGGATCGCCGATGTTCTTGTAGGAGATGCCGGCGATCTGGGCGGACCCGACCTCCACCATCCTCTCGGCCCCGTAGATGTCCCCCAACTTCACGAGCAGCTCCATGAACCTTCTAACAGTCTCCCCGTACTCCCCGTCAAGCATCTTCTCCTCTTCCCTCGTCAGGTACATTCTAACCCCTCCATTCCTCGTACTTCGCCCTTACGAACTTCTCCCTCCCCTCCAAGGGAGCCGTGGCGTCTATCCCTACCTTGGTGGTCTTTCTCGTGATGGGATCCGCCGAGGGATCCAGGGACGAGCCCTTCACCCCTTCATAGATCACCATGTCCCTACTGGCCTGAAATCGGGTGGCTATGGCCCACTCTACCTCGTGGGGGTTAAAGATGTCGATGTCGTCGTCCACGATCACCACGTGCTTCATGCTCTTGTGTCCCCTGAAGGCTGCCTCGATTGCCCTCTTCCCGTCCTCTTCCCTCCTCTTCCTTATGGCCACCACTCCGTGGAGCCAGGAACAGCCACCTGGGGTGAGGTAAACCCCCTTCACCTCTATACCTTCCTTCTCTACCTCCCTCCAGATGGTGGGCTCCCGGGGCATCCCCATGAGGACCTTGTGCTCCTCCCCTCCCGGGAGGAGGGCATGGAAAATGAGGTTCTCCCTCCAGTACATCCTCTCGAAGACGAGTACCTGCTGCTCCCTCACCACGTCGTAGGTGCCGGTCAGGTCCACGAAGGGGCCTTCCGGATGTGTTTCCTCCGTGATCCTTCCCGTCAGAACGAGCTCCGCCTCTGCCGGCACCGGTATTCCCTCCACTTCCACCATGGGAGTAGGTGCTATGGCGTTGGCGATCTCCATCTCGTCCACGGAGATGTCGGTGGAAACCGCCGCCGCCAGCAGTACGTGGATGGGCAGCCCCACCGCCACGGCCACCTTCAGCTCCCCTCCGCTCCTCTCCCAGTAGTGGTATAGGTCCCTGGGCAGCATCCGGATGGCCACCTTGTTCTTGTCGAAGACCATCATCCGGTGGAAGGAGGCGTTGAGTCCGTACTCCCCGTCCACAGCAAAGACCACGGCGGAGGTGAAGTAGGGGCCTCCGTCGCCCCTCGTGTAGAGGGGAACGGGGATCCTCGTCAGGTCTGCCTCCGCCCTGTTCTGGAAGAAAGGAGCTTCATCCACTATCTCGTAGGGTTTCCTGCCCTCGATGGCCTTTCTCAGGAGGGGCACAAGCTCTTCCTTCTTCACTCCCAAGGCCTCAGCAACGAGGTCCCTCGTCCCGTAGAGGTTCGAGACGATGGACCAGCCGGGATAACCCTTGACCTTCGGGAAGAAAACGGGCTTCCCTTCCCTCTGGAGCTTCCACGCGGCCGCCGGCATTTCCAGCTCTGGGTTTATTTCCTTTTCCACTACGATTGCTTCCCCTCTTTCTACCTTTTTCCTCAGAAAGGAGCGGAAGGTGTGAACCATGGAGGAAAGAGCGTCCAAAAACGCTTATATGGGTTCTCTCGGCCCTCCGTCGTTGGTCGGAGGTCCTTTCCTTCGTTCACCGCCGAACGGTCCGAAAGCGGCTTAAAACATTACCCTCGCCTCTCACTACGTGCTTCGGCTGTTAAAGATAGGCGGATCCCTCATAACGGTGAAGGAGAAACCCTACACCGTTCACTGGGAGCGCTTGCGAGACGTGGTGAACGGTATTGTCCGGGCGAGGGGCAGATTCATGATAGGCCACGGGGGTGGCTCCTTCCCTCACACCTCTGCCAAGAAGTACCGGACAAAGGAGGGTTTCGTGGACGAGAGGTCCCCCCTCGGCTTGGGGGTCGTCCACAGGGACGCCACGGCCCTGAACCAGATTTTCGTGGAGGAACTCCATAAGATGGGTGTCCCCGCAATGTCCTTCCATCCCTCCAGCTTCATGGTGGCTAAAAACGACGACTTGGCCCTCTTCTTCCCGGACCCCCTCTTCCACGCCCTTGAGAAGGGGCTACTTCCTATTTTCTACGGCGATGCCATCCTTGACATCGAAAAGGGCTCTACCATATACTCCACCGAGACCATAATCCGCCACTTGGCCCTCCACGCCAGGGAGATGGGAGAGAGGGTTTCCATAGGGATGGCGGAGCTGGTGGACGGGGTATACACGGCGGACCCCCTAAAACACGAGGACGCCGAACTCATTGAGAGGATCGACAGGAACAACTATGAAGAGGTGTTCTCCTACATCGGCGGCTCCCACGGGGTAGACGTTACGGGCGGCATGAAGCACAAGGTTGAAAGCCTCCTCGAGCTCGCAAAGATCGGCATAGATTCCTACATCTTTCAAGGGACCGGCGAAAACATACGAAAATTCCTCAGCGGGGAAAAAGTAAAGGGAACGGTAATTACTTGGTGAGCCAGGGGTAATCTTCTGCGTTCTCCGCCGGTAGGAAGAGCTCGCAGTCACAGTCCCGGGGGAGCTCCGGTAGTGGGAGAATCCCCCACCTGTCCAGGAACTTCAAGGCGGCGACGGTGGTTAAGGCTATGTTCTCCAATCTTTCCAGCTCCTCCGCCCCAAAGAACTTCCAGCCCACGTGTTCCGGATCGGAAAGCTTCACCTCCTTTACCTCTCCTTCCAGGAGGTAGAAGAGGGCCTCCCGCTTCTGGTACTCGTCGTCGAACCGGGTGCTACCCAGGAACAGCTTTATCCTTGCTCTTATCCCCGTCTCCTCCTCGAACTCACGAATTACTGCCCTCGTCGGGGGTCTCTCCTTTATCTACCTTCCCGCCCGGCGTTTCCCAGACGGTCTTCCAGGGAAGTTTTCGGTGACTCACATCCCTCTCAAGAAGAAGCAACCCCTCCTCACCGAAAAGAACCCCGTAGACCAATATTCTCCTCTTGGGGTCCATCGAGGAAAGGGGGCACCGAAGTTCATAAAACGAGCTGCGCTAACCTCCTTCCCGCTTCGCCAAACTGCTCTTCATATACCTTACTCAGCTCTTCGTTCCCCAGCAGCGGCCAGAGGATGGAGTCGATGTGGAGGGGAGGGACACCGGAGCGTTTTGCCACCTCTCTCCAGAAGGCTATGGGGTCCTTTCCTCCCAGTCTCTCCGTTAGCTTCTTTATCCGGCTGTCAACGGGGATGGGGATCTCCGAGGGGTAGGGGATGAAGTTCCCCGTGGCGATCCGGGCGGCGTAGCCGTACATCTTCACCGCAAAGAC
>JALUER010000006.1:4628-6443 GCA_027043825.1 Microcaldota archaeon | reverse complement strand
TCAATCACCATCACATCTCCCTCGAGCGGAGCTTCTTTCACCTCCCCTGCGAATGTAACCGTCTCCTGGACTGCCTCCGACCCAGACGGCGACCCCCTCTCTTTCTCCATTGACTGCGGTAACGGCACGACCGCCACCACCACAGCCACTTCCTATACCTGTACCTACTCCCTCCCCGGAACCTACACCATCGCCGTCACCGCCTCCGACGGCCGGGGTGGAACGGGCTCGGACTCTGTATACATATATGTTCTCGAAAGCGACACCCAACCACCTACTATATTGAAGCTTGAACTCAATGTTGTTGATAGCAGTACAAACTCTCTTTACTCGGTCTACAGAGTAAACGCGTACTGTGAGGCTAACGATAATACTGGTGTATCGAGTATAAATATTTTCGTTGAAGAGTCGCTAGCAAGTTCCTGCACAAACACATCTTCCTGTTATGGTAGTAAGGACGTCTTTTCAGGAGGATGTTATTTAGTGGAGTGTAATGTCAACGACTTGGCAAATAATACAGCTAACTTACAACACTGGGTCCCTGTCCTTACGAGGAGTACAGGAATTGTAAATTATGATAACTGGCTGTTTGATTGCAACGGTAGTATATGTCACGGAATAGGATATGTAGCTACAAGCGGGTTAATAGGGGGATGTCTCACATCCTTCTGCATTGATCTGTTCAACAATGGGTATTTCACAATAGTAAAAGCGGTAAAAGATACAAACACAATAATGTATGTTAGTAATAGACCATATAAATGCGAGTTAACAGATGCTGCCACTAGGACATACGCATGGGTTCCGATATACTTTAGCTCTAACTACTTGGATGGTTGTGTAACCGTGCTTCAGAAGATCCTTTGTACTTCTTTGGGCTTCCCAAGCCAACCTTTAGCTCAGCAGGAAGAGGGTTGTGCGTACTATTCTAACGGAAAACTCTATTATGCCCCAATAAACACAATAGCTACAGTAGGCACGGATTCCTATGTCTGTGAGTACGATAGAACCTCATATACATTCTATTGGAGAACTTACCAGCGAATAGGAACTCCACAACCAATACCAGTACCACCGGGCGCTAATTAACTTTTTCTTACCTCCCCGCCACGATCCTTATCACGTCCAGGTGCTTCAGCTCGTAGTCCTTTCCCACCCTTCTCTTCGTTCTCCCGTCCACAGCTGCTATGAACTTCTTCCCGATGTCTGTGTGAATGGCGTAGGCCAAGTCCAGGGCGGTGCTCCCCTTGGGTAAGACAAGCGCGTCTGGGAGAACGTTCCCTTCACCGTCCGTCCACCGGTTCTCGTCCGCCACAGGGAACACCACAATGTTCCTCGACAGCACCGCCCGGTTAATGGCTTCCTGTACTCCTGTAGAGCCCCACCTTTCCAAAACCCTCCTCACGAGCTCCAGGGCCTTCCTCTGCTCCTCCGTGAGGGGTTTTAGGACTTCAAAGTCTCCGTCACCGGGAACGTACTTAACGTAGCCTCCCCTCGCTGCTCTCCTGAGGATGAGTTCCGCCAGGGCAGAGGTGGGGACCACGTTCTCGAATCTTTTCTGCAGTTCCTTCACCCAGTCCTCCGCCCCCTCCACGTCCACCTTGTTGGCCGCCACGACCCTGACTCTCGTTCCAAGGATCTCCCTTGCCCAGTCCCCCTCCTTCCCTTCGGGGTACCCAAGCTTGTTGAGTATTCCTTCAGCCTGGGAAGGGCTCACCCCAAGGCCCGTGAAGGCGTTCACGAGCACCTCGTCTCTCTTCTCGGAGGGAAGCTTCTTGGCCTTCTCCCAGGCCTTCACCACCTTCTCCCTTATCC
>JALUER010000006.1:0-4618 GCA_027043825.1 Microcaldota archaeon | reverse complement strand
TTATCCACTCCAATAACTCCCTTTCTAAGAACTCTACCTCTTCCACTGGGTTCCCCTCCCCCGGGTTGCCCTCCAGATCCGTCCTTCCTGACGCGTCTACCACGTGGATGAACGCCTCCGCCTGGCGGAGGTCGTCAAGAAACTTGTTGCCCATCCCCCTTCCCTCGTGGGCCCCCGGGACAAGTCCTGCCACGTCGATGAGCTTCACCGGTACGAAGCGGTTGCCTTCCAAGCAAAACCCACTCCTGGGGTTACAGGGAACCCCTATTTCCACGTGGGGGCACTTCACCCTCACCCAGGACACACCCACGTTGGGCTCTATGGTGGTGAAGGGATATGGAGCGGTCTTCACGTTCAGTTCGGTGGCCGCGTTGAAGAAGGTGGACTTCCCGGAGGAAGGCTTGCCGACGATGCCTATCATTCTACCACCATTCTACAGCGGATTGGGCTACCACCAGATGGATAGTTCTTGTCCACACCGATGAAGTACCTGAGATAGGGAACGCCTGAGTTCTCCTCTAGGAGGGTTTCGCCACCTACCCTGCCCTCGAGGCCGAAGCCTATTCTTCTCAGCGTATACGAGGCGACCCTCTGGTACCCACTCCCGTAGTCACACTCACAGTATGCCCCCACGTAGTTCGTCTCGGTGGTATGGGGCGTGAAGATCCAGCGAAAGTCTACACTCTCCGTCTTTGATAGGATCTCGCTACTTCCGCTGTAGTTCAGCGTCCCCCTGACGTCGTAGCTTCCCCCCACCCATGATATGGTGAGCCCGGTTATACTGTTTGATACGTTAAAACCCAGGGACCCGATGTTTCTCTCCAGGACAACTTCCAACTGGCTAAAGTAACCCTCAACATCATCCCTGTCTACGTTGGGTGAAATGTTCGGTATAGGGTTCGGCGAGTAGACGACCACGTTGGGGCAGGGATCGTTTATGTCACCCCCCGTGAGGTTCCACACTACACACCCTAGTCTTCCATCGTAGGCGGCGCAGTTCACCTCCTTGCCCCCCGGTGGGTCTTCGAAGAAGGAAGGGGGCGTCCAGTTCTCGTTCGGATCATCACTATAGTCGTTGGCATCAAAAGAGGATTCTACGGACTTGTAGTATGCGTAAGAAAAAGCCTCTCCGAGCTCTTTCAGGCCAAGGAAGTATGATTGTTGGAGGGTAGTAAGGGAGAAAACTAAATACGGTTGTGATGGTAGAACTGATACAACAGAGGGATAGTTAGCCAGGATCTGGAATAAGATCATCAACGCTTCTAGGGGAGCCAGCAGCCTCAGCACGGCTTCACCTCCGGATACTCGAGTTCGGATAGATCACCAAAGGTGGGCTGGTCTATGTAGCAGGGAGCGTTGTAGCCTCTCAGGGATACTCCTGCTGAATAGCCAGTTATCTGGAAGACCTTTTTGGCTCCCGGATGGGGAAGAATCTCGAAAGAGGAGAGCAGGTAGGACAGGGCGAGCAGGACGACCAGGGCGACGGTGTAGTAAAGAAGAGACAGGAAGAATCCCCTCATCAGCCCACCCAAATCCTCACTTTTCCGTTCACGACCTCCGCTACTACCCGTTTGGATCCTGAAACATAAATGTTGTTGTTTTCGAGCTGTAGGGGAACCTTCTCGGAGTACACAGTCCCCCCAACGTTCAGCTCCATTCTGTTCCCGTCCAGTGTTAAGGTTCCGTCCGGGAAGAGGATTTCATCACCCGTTGGTCCCGAGACCACAGCTTCCTGCGCGAGGAGCTTTATCCTTCCCAGTGTCTCCCTGGTGAGTAACGCGTTCACTTCCTCCGTCGTCGAGGAGAAGGTGAACGAAGTCACACCGTTCAGAAGGGCAGGAAATAGTGCCAGGGCCGCTAGCAGTATGAGCAGGATCTCCGTGGAGACATATCCTTTCATCTCACTAAATTTATACCCTTCTTCTCAAATACCTAACGTGGCCCTCTGGACCTACAAGTACCGGCCCAGGCGCCTGGACGACGTTATAGGAAATGACCAGGCGAAGCAGGTGGTGCGCGTCTGGGCAGACTCCTGGAAGCAAGGAAAGCCCCAGAAGCCCCTCCTCCTCTATGGTCCTCCGGGGGTGGGGAAGACCGCCACCGCCTATGCGGTGGCCTCCGAGTACGGTTGGGACCTCATAGAGATGAACGCCTCGGACACGAGGAACCGGGCTGCCGTGGAAAGGATCCTCGGGGCTGCCTCTCAGGCGGTCTCCCTCTTTGGTGGTAGAAAACTCATCCTCATTGACGAGGTGGACGGGCTTTCACCCAGAGAGGATTCTGGAGGCGTAAGAGCCATAGTCGAGATCCTCCAGAGGTCGAAGAACCCTGTCATCCTCACCGCCAACGACGCCTGGGCCCCCTCTGTGATCCCTCTCCACCCCTATGTCCGGATGGTGGAGTACAGGAGGATCCCGCCCTCCACCCTCGCCCACTACCTGGCGAAGATCCTCGAGAAAGAGGGCATCTCCTACGACAGGGAGGCTTTGCTCTACCTGGCCCGTAAAGAGAGCGGTGACGTCCGGGCGGCCCTCCTGGACCTCCAGGCAGTGGCCCGCTACGGACTGAAGATCACAATCGACCTCATCAGGGACCTCGGCTACAGGGATCGGGAGGCCAACATCTTCGAAGTATTGGCCAAGATCTTCAAGAGCGAGCGGGTCATACGCCCCTTCACCCTCACCGCCACCCTGGACATGGACCCGGACATGTTCACCTACTGGGTGGTGGAGAACGTCCCCCGGGAGTACGAGGATCCGGAGGAGATTGCAGAGGCGTTCCACTGGATATCCCGCTCCGACGTCTTCAACGGCAGGATCATCCGTCGCCAGTACTGGGGCTTCCTCTCCTATGCCCAGGAGCTCCTGGTGAACGGGGTAATCATCGCCAAGAAACGCCCCTACCGGAGGTTCACCCGCTACTCCTACCCCACCTGGATTAAGCTTCTTTCCCGGTACCGGGAGCGGAACAGGCTCCGTCGCGAGGTGGCTACCAAGCTCGGAAAGCTCTTCCACCTCTCCCGGAGGAGGGTCCTCCTGGACGTCTTCCCCTTCCTGCCCCTCTGGTTCAGGAAGAGGGAGTGGGCCGCCGAGATCATCCACAGGGCCAGACTTACTCCCGAGGAGGTGGCCCTCATCCTCGGCACCTCCCCGAACGACCCGAAGGTGAAGGCCCTCATGGAGGCAGCCGAGGAGGCCAGGAAGCACCACCTGCGGAGGGGTTAGATGGACCTTTTACCTCTTCTACGGGCCCGCTTCGTGAGGAACTCCGCCGCCAACTTTCTCCTAAACTCTGTAAAGAAGCTCGTTTCTCTGATCATTGTCATCCTCATAGCCCGCTATCTGGGCCCCACTGCCCTGGGTAAGTACTCCTTTACCCTATACCTGGGGAACATCCTGGCCGTCGTCTTTGCCCTTGGCATCCCCTACCTCCTTATGAGGGAGCTCCCCAGGCTCAAGGGAAAAGAACAGGGGGCATTCTTACACACTTCAGCCCTCATCGTCTCCCTTTCCTCTTTTATTCTTCTCCTCTCCTTGCCCCTCTCCTCTTTCCTCCTGGGCTTTCGTCTGAACCTTAGTGTGGCCCTTGCCCTCGGCGCCACCATGGTCCTTTCCACCTTTATCTGGTCTGTATACGTGGGGAGGGAAGAGCAGAGGAAGGCCATAGTGCCGGGGATCCTGAGCGAAACCGTTCGGCTTGGAATGGGCCTCCTCGCCGTCCTTGTCCTATCCCACTACTTGGTTGCCCTCCTGGGCTATGTTCTCGGCCTCCTCCTCTTCTTCCTCCTCTCCTTTCCCTTCCTCTACCCTCTCTTATCACCAAACCTCCTGGACCCCAGGAAGATCCTGTCCCGGTCGGTGTTCTACCTGTTCTACGGTGTGGTCGGGTTGTCACTCATCTACATCGATACCATAATGCTCTACCTCCTTGCAGGGGCCCACGAGACGGGTATGTACCGCGTCCCCTCCTCCATCGTCGGGTCCGTTCTTCAGGTCTTCCCCTTTACGGTGGCGTCTCTTCCAGCCCTCTCCAGGAGGGTTGCCCAGGGAGAAGAGCCCCGTCGGGCCTTCCAGCTCTACCTCCTCCCCATCCTGGGCGCCTCCTTCGTTTTCCAGGCCGCCACGATTCTCCTGGGAAAGCCCTTCATAGGCATCTTCTTTGGAGAGGAGTACCTCGTCACCTATCCCCTCCTCATCCTCCTCTCCTTCCTTATCCCCCTCAAGAGCCTCTACTATTACTCGGTTCAGGCGGTGGTGGTGACGGAAGGTGAAAGGATCCAGTTCCTCTTCCCCCTGGTGGGAACCGCCGTTAACGTTCTCCTGAACTACCTCCTCATCCCCTCCTTTGGAGGCTACGGGGCGGCACTGGCCTCCATATCCTCCTTCCTTTTGGCCACCATCCTGGCCCTGTGGTGGTTTAAGAAGTACGCCCCAAAGGTGAATGGTGATGCTTGAACTAATCGTTCTCCTTTCCTTCGTCCTGGCCCTCTGTGGTACGGTAGTGTGGATGCGGATCGCCCGGAAGAGCGGTCTCGTCGGGAAGGATATGAACAAGTACGACCATCCCGAGGTTCCTGAGGCGGGCGGTGTGGCCGTTGTCTTCTCCCTTACCGTCGTCT
>JALUER010000005.1 GCA_027043825.1 Microcaldota archaeon | reverse complement strand
GCCCACTGCCAAGGCCACCAACTGTGCCGTGGTGGCTGACCTGAACAAGAAGGAGGAGGACATGCCGGGGGCCGTGGACATGCCCATGGTGATCATCCCCCGGCGGGAGGAGTTCACCCTCCTCCAGATGGACGGAAGGGTGAGCAAGGAGGAGCTGGATCAGATGCTGGACCTCGGCCTGAAGAAGGCAAAGGAGCTACATAGGATCCAGAGGGAGGCGCTCATAAGGAAGTATGAGAGGGTGACCCAAAATGAATGACTTCATATGGGAGTTCACGGCGGACAGGGTCCGCAAGCTCGCCTCGAAAGGGTTCAGGATAGACAGGAGGGCCTTCCTTGACTACAGGCCCGTGTCGATCCAGACCGGTGTGATATACAACGCCGACGGCTCTGCACTGGTGAACCTGGGAGGGACAAAGGTTCTGGCAGGGGTAAAGTTCGAATTGGGCCAACCTTACCCGGACACCCCTGACAAGGGGGCCCTTATGGTGGACGTGGAGATCCTCCCCCACTCATCCCCCGAGGTGGAGCCCGGCCCCCCCGACGAGAAGGCCGTGGAGATAGCCAGAGTGGTGGACAGGTCCATACGGGAGAGTAGGGCCCTGGACATGACGAAGCTCGTCATAAGGGAGGGCGAGCTCGTATACCTCGTCTTCGTGGATATGAGGGTCCTCGACGACAACGGGAACATCATAGACGCTGCCTCCCTGGCGGCCACCACCGCGCTACTCTCTGCCAAGGTGCCCAAGGTGGAGGACGACCAGATCGTGAGGCACGAGTACGTGGGGAACCTTGAAGTGGCGGAGGTACCCATCTACACCACCTTTGCCAAGATAGGGAAGTTCATTATGGTGGACCCCAGGCTGGAGGAAGAGTATGCCATGGACGCCAGGATAAGTATAGCCACCGTGGACGACGGTCACGTGACGGCCATCCAGAAGGGAGGAAGCGGCGCCTTCACCAGGGGAGAGCTGGACTTCGTGCTGGACGAAGCAATTAAAAAGGGTAGGGAGCTGAGGAAGATAGTGAGGGAGGCTGTGGAAGATGGGAGGAAGGACTAAGAAGGTAGGTCCTGCCGGCAGGTTCGGGCCCCGCTACGGCCTCAAGATAAGGAACCTCGTGAAAAAGATAGAGGAGGTACAGAAGGCCCGACATGTTTGCCCTGTCTGTGGCTCCAAGGCCGTGAAGAGGATCAGCACGGGGATCTGGAAGTGTACGAAGTGTGGGGCGGTCTTCGCCGGAGGGGCCTACGTGCCTCGGACCATCGTGAAGAGGGAGGTTGACCGGATCATCGCGTCCAAGGTGGGAGGATGACCTATTACTGCCCCCGCTGTAAGAGGGAGTTTGACGAGTTCCCCAGGGGCGTGGTCCGGTGCCCCTACTGTGGAAGTAGGATCATCTTGAAGGCGAGACCGCCGGTGGCCAAGGTGGTCATCGCCGTATGATCCTCATAACCACTTCCCGAAAGCCGGGGCGCCGGACGAGATCCTTCTGTAAAGACCTACAACGCGCCCTTCCTTTTTCCAAGTACGTGAACCGGGGGAAGGGGAACATCGCCGACATGGTGGATTTGGCGTACCGTCAGGGCTTCTCCCGGCTCCTCATAGTTGGTGAGACCAAGGGAAACCCTTCCATCATCCGCTCCATCGAGGTTGGGAGGATCCCCCGTTGGGGGATAGAATTATACATAACAGGCGTCCGCCTCTGC
>JALUER010000004.1 GCA_027043825.1 Microcaldota archaeon | reverse complement strand
AGGAAAAGGAGAGGAGCATCCTCTACTGGGCCTATAAGAGGAACGTCCCCATCTTCTGCCCGGCCCTCACTGACGGATCCTTCGGCGACATGCTCTACTTCTTCAAGGAGTCGAGGGGTGATAGAGAGCTCCTCATCGACGTGGCCAACGACATCGTGGAACTAAACAACTTGGCCGTGACTGCCAAGGAGACGGCGGTGATCGTTCTGGGCGGTTCCTACCCAAAGCACGCCGTGATAAATGCCAACCTCTTCCGGGGCGGGGCGGACTACGCCGTGTACATCACCACGGCCCTTCCCTGGGACGGCTCCCTCTCTGGTGCTCCCCCCGAGGAGGCCGTCTCTTGGGGTAAGCTCCAGAAACGCTCCCGCTACGCCAATGTCTGGGCAGATGCTACAATCGTCTTCCCCCTCATCGTGTGGGGGGTGTTTGGAAAAATCAAGAGGAAATGAGCCGATGAGCCTTCACCAGCTCCTCCCTGAAGGGCTTCAGCTCCTCTGGAACTTCTATCCCTTCGATGGGCTCGTAGAACTTGATGCCCTTCTCCTTCTTGGCCTTCCAGACGGTACTGTCGAATCCTGTGATCTTCTCGGTGTACTCCCTGAAGTTCTCGATGTCGTCCACCGGCTCTGGGAAGAGCTCGTAGTGGATGGACCTCTCTCCGTAGAGCTCTCTCCAGATCCTGTCTGTAATGGCTGGTGATATGGGGGCCAGGAGGAGGACTATGGACTTCAGAACCGTGTGCAGGGTCCACCAGGCAGCCCTTGCCTCTTCCTCACTCCACTCATCCATCTTTGCTCTCCGCTTGGTTAGTTCTATGTAGTGGTCGGCGAAGAGGTTCCTGGTGAAGGAGTAGATCCTTCGGGCAGCCCTCTGGAAGTCGAATTCCCTGTACGCCTCCCTTGCTTCTTCTATGACGCTGTTTAATTCCGAGAGGATCCAGTGGTCCAGCGGGAGGAGCTTCGGCCTTTCTTCGGGGTATGGATACATGGAGACGTAGCGGGCGATGTTCCAGAGCTTGGTGAGGAACTTCTTGACCCCGCTGATCTTTTCCTCGTTTATGCGGTAGTTTTCGCCCATGGAGGCCTCCATGGCGAGCCACAGTCTCAGTGCGTCTGCCCCCTGGCGCTCCACGATCTCCCAGGGGTCGATGACGTTCCCCAACCTCTTGCTCATCTTTCTTCCGTGTTTGTCCAACCCCATCCCATTGATGAAGACGTAGTCAAAGGCCCGCTCGCCCGTTAGCTGGTAAACCCTCAGGAGTGTGTAGTAGAGCCAAGTCCTGATGATGTCGTAGCCCTGGGGGCGGAGCTTCTCTCCCTTCCAGGCCTTCTCAAAGAGCTCGGGCTTTCTGTTCCAGCCCGTTATGTATAAAACACTGATGGAGGAGTCCATCCAGGTGTCCAAGACCCTTCCGTCCCCTTCCCAGTCCTCGCTTCCGCATACGGGACACTTCTCGCCTGGCCCTTCCTTCCAGGGCCTCCAGTACTTCTCTCCTCCCTTGACCAGCTTGTATCCACACTTCTTGCACGTCCAGACGGGGACCTCTGTCCCGTAGTACCTCCTCCTGGAGATGGGCCAGTCGATGGAGACGCTCTCTATCCAGTCCAGGAGGTTCTGCCGGT
Source organism: Microcaldota archaeon (assembly GCA_027043825.1). GTDB lineage: Archaea > Iainarchaeota > Iainarchaeia > JAADDC01 > JAADDC01 > WANZ01. The sequence goes on along the minus strand of JALUER010000004.1, from coordinate 4,918 downwards.
ACCTATCCGGGATGAAGGTGAGCTCCTCTGCCAGCTGCCTCATCTCCTCCTTGAACTCCACCTGCTTGAGGTAGTACTCCTTCATGGGGATGATCTCGATGGGTGTATTGCACCTCTCGTGGATGGGCACCCTGTGCTTTATCCTCTTCTCCTCCACCAGGAGCCCTTTCTCCCTCAACATCTCTGCTATCCTTTTCCTGGCCTCCTTGACTGGCAGTCCCTTTAGCTCCTCCCCTGCCGCCTCCGTGAGCTTCCCTTCCTCGTCTATCACCCTCACGGGCTCCAGACCTAACTCCCTAAACAGCCTAACGTCTTCCAAGTCCCCGAAGGAACATATGTGCATGGCCCCAGTTCCGAACTCCGGGTCGGCGGAGGGGTGGGGGATTATGGGAACCTCCCGGTTGTAGAGGGGCACGATGGCCGTCTTCCCGTGGAGGTGCTTGTACCGTTCGTCTTCTGGGTGGACGATGATTGCCTTACAGCCTGCCAGGAGCTCTGGGCGGGTGGTGGCTACTATGAGGTCCTCCCCCGTTTCCTTGACCCTGTACTTTATGAAGTAGAGCGTCCCCTCCATCTCTTTGTACTCCACCTCTGCGTCGGCGATGGTGGTCCTGCACTTGGGGCACCAGTTATTGGGCCTCTCGTCCTCGTATATGAGCCCCTTCTCCCAGAGGATCTTGAAGGTGAGTTGAGTCAACTTCCTGTACTCTTCCGAGTCCGTCTCGTAGTAGTTCTCCTCGTAGTCCCCCGAGAGCTCGAACCTCTGCATGATATTCCTCATGTTTTCCTTCCACTCGGCCAATTTTTCCCTGCACAGCCGTATGAACTCCTCCCTGTCGTGCTCGAACATATTCACTCCCAGGTACTTCTCCATGTAGAACTCGATGGGCAGGCCGTTCCCGTCCATTCCTATGGGGTAGAGAACGGAATACCCCAGCATCCTCCTACTCCTGGCTATCATGTCTTGATACGTATAGCTTATGGCCGCCGCCACGTGCCAGACTGGAGCTGGATAGGGCGGCGGCGTGTCGATAACAAAAACAGGTTTGCCCTCTTCAGGCCTGAACTTCCACCAGTCCTCTTCCTTCCACCTTTCGATCATTTCCTTCTCAAAATCAATCTTCCAACGCTTCTCCTTGATCTTCGGCTCAAAGCTGTACCCGTCCATCACCTGCCACCTCACTCACCCCCATAAAGAGGAGGGAGGAGCTCTTAAAAAGGGGGCAGGACTTCCTCAAGGGACAGTACCTGCAGTGGGGTCCCGGTAGCGGCGGGAAGACGCCTGTGTCGATGCTCCTCCTGAAGGCTTCCTTCCCTTTCTCGTAGGCCTCCAGCACCGCCCCGTCTATCTGTCTCCTGAAGAACAGCTCCTCCTCGAAAGTCCTCACCTCCACCACCACATAGTCGACGTACCTCCGCAGTATTGCTCCGTATATGAGGGCCTGTAGCTTCGACGTCTTCCAAGAAGCGCTTCTCGGCGTGGACTTGTACTCTACAACCCTTGCTCTCCCCTCCTCTACCTCCACCCTGTCCACGAAGCCCCCCACTTCCCCGTCGTCTATCCAGACCTCCACGCCGATCACCTTACCCCTCCACGACGCCTCCACCGCCTCCTCTATGTCCATCTCCGCGGCCCCCTCCCTGTGGAGGAGGTACCGCTCCCTGTGGAGTTCTAACCCTCTCTTCATGGCTGCTGTCTTCCTCTTCCCAACCACCTTCTCCCGTAGGAAGAGGTAGGGACAGGTGAGGAACTTGGCCAGGTCCGTCACGGACGTGACGCTACTCCCCCTCCTCCTACCTACGAACCTCACCCTCTAAACGGAGCTGTTTCCCCTAAAAACCCCTCTGGAACCTCCTTTCCTCCCTTTCCCCTAATTTTTAAACCCCTCGAGCCTTACTTCTTCCGTGATGACAAGAGCCTCGCCTGAGGCCACGATGATGAGAAGCTGCCAAGCTGACTTCGACCATTGACGGACAAAACTTCCTTTAAAACCTGCCTCATTATCTGAAGAGAGATGAAGCCCAAGGAGTTCTTGAAGTACTTTGTGCTGATGAAGGCCATCCGAAAGTTTCAACAGGTAGCCCTCGTCATTTTCGTGGGGACCATACTTGGCCAGGTTCCCTCCCTCCTCGGTGCCGTGGGGGCCATCCTCTTCTTCCTCGTCTACCTGAACACCTACTTCTACAACGACCTCTTCGACCACGAGGACGACGTTAAAAAGAAGGGTGTCTACAAGGAAAAGGCTCTCGTCCACGGCTACGCCACACCCAGAGACTACCTCGTCTTGCTCGGCAACCTCAGCGTCCTCGCCACTTTCCTGGCAACCCTTTGGGATCCCCTCCTGGGCTTCTTCAGCGTGGTGGCAGTCCTCCTGAACAACCTTAGAACCCACGTGAGGGGAGTGGTCCCTCGGCAGGTCCTCCTCATCCTGGTGGAACTCTTCAACTTCGAGGCCTTCTGGAACGCCTTCTTCGGCGGCTCCATTCCCGCCATCTTCATACCCCTCTTCATAGCCTACTCCGCCATTTACGCCCTGGGTCACGGCGTGTATAAGCTCCGGAAGAAGGGCACCCTCGATCGTATCGTGAAGACGAGGGAGCTCCGGAATCTCCTGGTAATAACCGCGGTAGCCGTGGCCTTCTCCGTCCCCTCCATCTTCCTCTCCACCTACCACTTTGCCTTCCTGATCCTGGGCCTCCTCCTCTACACCCTCCCCATGTACAGGATGATCGAGAAGCGCCGTCTCGATGACCAGAGGACAGGGGACCTCATCTCCAGGGGTCACACCACCTCCATGCTCATAGTGAGCCTCGTCCTCCTCTTCGGGGCCATCCTCTACGTCTACTACGGCTCCCCCTTCAACGTCTACATCCCTGTCCTCACCGAGATGAACACCTACTACTCCTCTTTCACGTCCTACTTCGACAAGCTCCAAGCCTACATCCTTGACCGAATGTTCGGTGATCTCCGTGGCCTCAGGGAGAGATACGACAACAATACGCCCCTTATTTCGGAGGCTTCTCAGGGCCTACGGTCCCCAGGGATGGTGGCCCGCTGAAACGCCCTTCGAGGTCATAGTGGGGGCCATTCTCACCCAAAACACCGCCTGGAAGAACGTGGAGAAGGCCATAGAGAACCTGAAGAGAGAAGACTGCCTCACCCCCGAGCGTATCCTCTCCTGCCCCGGCGAGAAGCTAAAGGAGCTCATCAGGTCCGCAGGCTTCTTCAACCAGAAGGCAGAGCGGCTCAGGAGCATTTCCCGCTTCATCGTAGAAAACGGTGGTCTGGAGGGGCTTTCACGTCTCCCCACCGGGGTGCTCCGGGAGAAGTTGTTGAGTATAAAGGGAGTTGGCAGGGAGACTGCCGATTCCATCCTCCTCTACGCTTTTGGGCGCCCCGTCTTCGTGGTGGACAAGTACACCCACCGGATCTTCTCGAGGCTGGGCCTGTGGAACGGTCCCTTCGACTACGAGGGCATCCGGAAATTTGTAGAGAGCGAAATGAAGGACGTGGAGGAGCTGAAGGAGCTTCACGCCCTCCTGGTGGAGCACGCCAAGCGTTACTGTAAGAAGAAGCCGCTGTGTGAGGGATGTCCCCTCAGCGATGTATGTCCTCTATCCGGGGGAGGTTCGAAACCACCTTCCTGATGTCCACTTTCCTGAGTTCCCTCCTCAACCTTGATACCTCTTCCTCTACCTCGGTTCTCAGGGCTTCCTCCAACCTCCTCACCCGGGGGAGCTCCTCCTTCGCCAGGAGCTTCACCATTCGTTCCCTCTGGTCCATTACCTTTCTCTCCTCCTTTACGTACTCTTCCATGAGCCTCCTCACCCTTTGAACTCCTTGGTAGAGCGTCCTTGTGTCTACTCCGTACTTTTTCAGGTGCCCCACCAATCCCTCGATCCTTTCAGTAAAGAAGATGTTTTCCCTCTTCAAGAGACCAAGCATATCTTCTCGACTAAACTTCTCACCGAACATGCGCCTTGCTCCATAGTAAGTCGGCTCTCCGAGCTTTCTCAGGCTCCTCAGAACCTTTATTAGCCTCTCGTCCTCCGGAACCATAATGGATACGTGTACGCTTCCAGAGCGGGACTTTATTTCCACCTTTGTAAGCTTTACCAGGTCTTCGGGTGGAATCCCCTTCACCACCTCCTTCATGAGCCAGTGCACCACGGAGTTTCCGATAACCCAGGGGAGCTTTTCCTTGAACCCTCTCAGATCCCCCTCCTTATCCGGCCACACTGTAATGGGAACTCTTATGGAGGGTCCCAGGTTCACTGCCCGCGGCCTCAGGGGATCTTTGTCGGGGAAGACGAGGAAAACTCCCCTCCTGTCCGCCCTGAGCTTATACGTTGTCTTCCCTTCCCCCTTTATAATGATGTCCACACCCGTCACAGGAACTTCTCCAAAGAACGTGGCCCTTTTCTTCCCTTCCTCGTAGCGTTTCTTCCGCTCTTCCCAGCTTCGTAGAGCCTCTTTAAGAGAAGGGCGTCCTCTTCCAGGCTTGGACTCTCGGATATTACCACCCCTCTTAGCTTGAACTCCCTGAACACCTCTATGAGTTCCTCGTAGTTTAAGTCACTTTCCCTCAGGTTTAGGTGGTTCCTTTCGCCCCTCTTCCCGTAGTTGATACCCGAGACGTGGAAGTGGACCCGCTTCAACGCCTCGTTTCCCAGTACCTCTTCGTACCTTGTCAAAACCTTCCTCCACTCCTCCGCACTGTTGTATCTCCCCACGTGCCTTGCGTGGAGGTGGGCAAAGTCTATGAGGGGCTCCACCATTTCAAGCTCTGCCGACACCTCCAGTATCTCCTCGAGACCTCCCCACTGGGAGAGCTTTCCCATCAGCTCTGGCCTGATCCAGACGTCCACTCCTCTTTCCTCTGCCTCCCTCACGATCCTCCCAATTTCCTCCTTCATC
>JALUER010000003.1 GCA_027043825.1 Microcaldota archaeon | reverse complement strand
CCTAAACCCGGTCTCAGTCGGGATCGCGGGCTGGAACTCGCCCGCGTGAACGTGGAATCCCCAGTAATCGCGCGTCACTATCGCGCGGTGAATACGTCCCTGCTCCTTGCACACACTGCCCGTCAAGTCAGCCGAGGGAGCTCCGGTTGAGGGGGACTCCCGAAAGGGGGTCTTCCGATTCCGGGGCTCCTGAGGGGGGCTAAGTCGTAACAAGGTGTCCGTAGGGGAACCTGCGGACGGATCACCTCCTTTGGAGGCGTTCCGTTCTCGAGGCTCCTCGGAGCTGCCCTAATCGCCGGTCCACGACATTACACAAGCCATCTCCTACAAGGCAGGGGCGGGAGTCAACATTTATAAACTTCCAGAACCTTTTTCCTTGGGTGATAGAATGAAGAGCCAGGGAACCTTCGAGTACATACTCCTGCTGGGCGGAGTGATCATCGTAGTGCTCCTCGTCATAAACTCCATTGTCAATGCAGGGAAGTCTGCGGCGACGGAGACAAATAAGGCCGTGACCAGCGGTGTGAGCAAGATCGTTCAGGAGGCAAACAACGTAGCCCAGCAGATAAACGCGTGAAAGGATGATTGCCGAACTCTTCCTTCTTTCCTTCTTGCTTTACTTCTCCTACACAGACTGGAAGACGCGGGAGATAGACGACAGGCTCGTCTACCTGGCGTTTGGATTAGGTGTACTTCTAAACCTCCACCAACCAGCGGTTTTGGGATACTCCTTGATGGCCACGGCCGCCGTGGCGGGAATCCTTTACATCTTGGGGGCCTTTGCCCAGGGAGACTTCTGGGTGGCCCTTATCATTTCCGCGTTCTTGCCAGAACCGCTCTTCGGCGTTCCTCTCGGTATCTGGGCCCTCCTTGGAGGGGTCCTCCTGGGCGGGATCTACGGCTTCCTCAAGATGCTGGCAAGGAATCCGAGGGAGTGGGTGAAGATGTGGGTAGGGGCCCTCCTCTATGCCATACCCTTCTCCGTCAATCCTCTCCTCGGAGTCATTCTCGTCTACAACCTAAGGTACTGTCCCTGGATCTTCCTCTTCCTCCTGCCCCTCTCCAGGAACCCTCTCCCCGTGGCTGTGTCCCTCCTCGTGGCGGCTACCGCCCTGAAGGCCATGAGGGAAGCAGGAAAGGTATTCACGGTGGTGAAGAAGATCGAGGAGGGGGACATACCCGCCGAGGTGGTGGACGAGGAGGGAAGGAGGTATCCCCTTGACTGGAAGACAGCGCTGATGATCAAGAAGGGAGAGGTAAAGCCGGTGCACTCGGCGGGAGCCGATGGGCTGACGAAGGAGGACGTGGAGAGGCTGAAGGAAATGGGGATAGAGGAGATGAGGGTGAAGGAGCCCTTGCCCCTTGTTCCCTTCATCGCTGGGGCCCTTGCGCTTATATTGATCTACCTCCACTTCCTTAGGTGAGGGAAGAGCTGGCCCTCGTAACCTTCACCGCGTCCGTGGTGTTGTTGCTCCTCCTGGAGCCGACCACAGTCCCCCTCTCGGAGGTAAAGGAGCTGGGGAAGACCTACCACACCTGCGGGGTTCTGGTACCCGTTAAGGAGCTGGAGAGGGGCTGCATATATCGGGTGATGGACGGGAACGTGGAGGTAAAGGGGATAGCCTTCTTCGGGGAGTGTGTGAGTGGGTATTCTTGCTTCTACGGGAGGTTAGAGGAGTACAGGGGTGAGAGGGAGGTTGTCATACTGGGATACTCTTGAG
>JALUER010000002.1:1500-6597 GCA_027043825.1 Microcaldota archaeon | reverse complement strand
ATCGTACTTCATCCCGGGTATGTCGATGTACTCGGGAATGCCGAAGGAGAAGTTCCCGTTCTCGTCGAAGGAGCGGGCGGGGATCTTTCTGTCCACCGCGTTGAGGAGGAGGTTCAGGAGCTCGTAGGCCTTCTTCCCCCTGACGGTTACCTTCACCCCTATGGGGAGCCCGGGCCTTATGCCCCACCTCTGGACCCTCACCTTGGCCTTCGTCTTGGTGGGTTTCTGGTCAATTCCCACGAGGGCCAGGAGCCGCTTAAGTACCTCCATGGCCTTGTCTAACTTCTCCCCTGGCTCCCCTACCCCGATGTTCAGGGTCACCTTCTCGATCCGTATTGCCCTCATGGGGTTCATCCTCTTCACCTCAGAGCGTTATTGCCGGCGCGTTCTTGCCCACCACGAAGACGTTCTTCTTGGCAGTCTCTATGGTGGTGCCCTCCACCTCCACCTTCACCAGGGAGGGCCTCACCAGGTCTCCTTTCTCGATGTCCTTCACGGTGCCCACCGCGCCGGCGTGTCTGCCAGACAGGATGTAGACAAGGTTGCCCGGCTCAAGCTTGTAAGACTCTATTACCTTCTGGGAGGGGACCTCCACCTTCATCACGTCGCCGGGCTTCAGGTCCGTCTCCTTGAAGAGGAAGGACCTACCGTCGTGGGTGCCCAATTGGATAAGCCCTCCCTTCACCATGACCTTCCTCTCAATCCTTACCAGCTTGTAGGACTTCTCGGACTCGCCCACCTCCTTGGGGATGAGCCTTCCCTTCTCGTCCAGGACGATCCGGTAGACCTTTTCGATCTCGGGTATCTCCACCACGTCGAAGAGGCCCACGGGGAACTTGGGGTCCTTCCTCACCTTTCCGTCCACGAGGACCTTACCCCTCTTGATGATGTAGTCTGCCTCCCTGGCGTTCCTGGCGAGCCCCAGGTAGTCCCTCATCAACACCCTCAGGGGGATGGAGCGCTCCTGGGGGTGTGGACCCGGAGACGGCTTTGTTATCCAGACGCCGAAGCGGGACTTCCTCCTAATCTTCCAGGCCCTTGGGGCCGCGATCCTCTTGAGGTGCCTCCTTCCTCCTCCTACACGGGCCATTATCTAAACCTCCTTTCGTCGGACCTGTCCACGTCGATTATGATTACCTTGGAGGGGTGGATCGGGTATGGTACCTCCTTTCCGTCTGCCTTCTTTAGGGTAGCCCCCTCCACGTAGATCCTCATCCTTCGCAGGGAGACCCGTATTACCTTACCCTCGTGTCCCCTGAACTTCCCCCTCACGATCTTGACGACGTCGTTCTTCCTCACCGGGAGAGACCTCCTCCCCAGCTCCTTCCTGAGCTCCTTTGAAAGAGGCGCTGCCATCATCTTGTGGCGGATGTGGAGCGGTGCCCTGAAGAGGAACCGCCTCTGCTTCCTGGGCTGGGAGCCGACCTTCCTCATACTACCACCGATGCAATTCTAACGATCTTGGGGAACCGCTCACCGACCTCCTTTGCCACGGGGCCCTTTATTTCGGTGCCCCTGGGTTCACCCCTTTCGTTGACTATAACAGCTGCGTTATCCTCGAACATGACGCGGGTTCCGTCGGGCCTCCTGAACTCCTTCCTCTGACGAATGACCACGGCGGGAAAGACCTTCCCCTTCATGTCGGGCTTACCCTTCACCACCGAGACGATGATCATGTCGCCAACACCAGCGGAGGGCCTCCTCCTCTTCCTACCCTTGAAACCCTTCACGCCGATCATCTTCAGGGCCTTGGCCCCGGTGTTGTCGGCGCAGACGAGGATGGTGCCCACCTGGATGCCCTTGGTCACGGAGGATCCTATGGCCTTCATTGGCCCTCACCCGCCCGCTTTATGACCTTGAGAACCACGAAGGAAACGGTTTTGGCTAATTTCCTCGTTTCCCCCACCAGGACGATGTCCCCAGCCTTGGCGTTGATGCATGGGGGATTGTGGGCGTGGAGCTTGTAGGAAACCCTCATGTATCGCTCGTACTTGGGGACGTAGACCACCCCTTCCCGGAGAATGGTCACGGTCCTCTGCATTCGATCAGAAACAACCTTGCCCACGAAGACCTGACCCCTTACCCTCACCTCTCCGTGGTAGGGGCACTTCTTGTCGTTGCACTCCACACCCTCAGGGGGCTGGAGAACCTCACCACCGATGACGATGGTCCTGGCCATTGCCTCTCTCCTCCGGGGATTCCTGACCCCCACCATATCCAGCAGGGATAGGTTTTTATAGGTTGTTATCAGACCATCCAAGGCGGTACCACGGGGATCCCTTTCGCCTCGGAAACCCTTTCTCCCCCTACCAGGAGGACCCTCTCTACTAACCCCTCTTCCACCGCCCTTATGATGGCCCTCGTGGGTTTGGGTGTTAGTTTTACCTCTACGGCGGTGTTTCTCACGAGAAAGTCTATCTCAGTTTTCTTCTTCCTGTAAAAGGTCACGGTTTCTTCCTCTTCCCTGATCCTCCTTGCCACGTAGTTCTCCAGGATCCTCCCCTTGTCGTCCCTCAGGGGGAACGGTCTTTTATCTGTGGTGAGAAGGTTTCGAAGCCCAAGATCGTAGAAGTACAGCTTGGGCCTCTTCCTTATATCCGAGAAAGATCTGAGAGGTTGTCGGGCCTCGAAAACAATGAAGGAGTAGAGGAGAATCGCTATGTATTGGTCTATGGTATGGTAGGTAGTTCCCAACGCGCTGGCCACGGAGCTCTTTGAAAAGAGGGAGCCTACAGACTTTGCTATAAGTCTAAGAACATCCAGGAAGAGGGAACGTCTTCTAACACCGAAGGCGGAGAGGGCGTCCCTGTCAACGAAGGAGAAGAGGATCTGAGAGAGGACCTCCCATTTTTCCTGGGCCGAGTCACTGAGGACAACCTCCGGGTATCCCCCAAAGGTAACGTATTCCTCCCACTTGTTCTTCAAGGGGATGTCTGTGCAGTCTATCCTTTCCCCTTCTCTTATATAGCTCCACACGGTTTCTTTGCACTCGTCGTATAATCCGTACAGGCGCTCATCCTTCCACAGGAGGAACTCCCCAAAGGAAAGGGGAAGGAGTTCCACGCGAAAGGCCCTTCCCACCAATTCCCCGCTCACCTTCACCTTCACATCAAAGGAACCACTCCCACTCACTACGAACCGGAGCTCCTCCAGGTCATGAAGGTATTTTAACTTTCTTCCGATCTCTTCATCCCTCTGGGCTTCGTCCAGGAAGAAGATCTGCCCTTCTACGAGCTTTCTGAACACCTTTACGTCCTTCAGTGCCTCAAGGGTTTCCGGATCATCCAGGGAAAAGTAGGGAGCCCCATAGACTTCAGAGAGATGTTTAAGTAAGGTGGTCTTTCCTGCTTGGCGGGGCCCTACCACTACGACGCTCTTTCCCATCCCAAGGAACTTCCTTACCCTTTCCTCTACGATTCTGGAAAAGTACTTCACCATACTATAGGACTTTTCCGGAAAAATACTTAAGCATGTTACATTAAATTTCCACACACGGCCCCTCGAACACCTTCGGCCTCCTCCTCAAGAAGGCCTTGTATCCCCTCTTTGTCCTCTCCCAGGGGCGAAAGAGGATCTCCTCCCCCCTCACGAGGGTCCACCTTCCGTCAGGGAGCCTGAAGCAAAAGATGCCTCCCTTCTTGGGAACCCGCTTCTTTCCCCTATCCGTCTCCAGGAGGAGGGTCTTCAGGGTCTCATCGACGATCGTCCCCCTCAGTCCAATAAGGGAGGGATCCGAGTGATTGACGATAACCACTCCTAACCCTATGAGCTCGTGTATGACGATGTTCTTGGGTCCTATGGGCACGGAAAATAATGGCGCAAGAACCTTAATAATCACAGTATCTCAATGTTCTCCTCCCTGAACCCTTCCTCTACCAGGAGTTGCTTGATCTTCTTCCTGTGGTCTCCCTGGAGCTCGATGGTGTTGTCGTAGGCTGTTCCGCCACAGCCGAGCTTCTTCTTGAGCTTCTTGGCCAAGGATTTTATATCAATAGAGTCGTCAAAGCCCGTTATGATGGTGACGGCCCGTCCAAACTTCCTCTTGTCTACCCTTACCTTTATCTTGAGCTGCTCTCGCGAGAAGGCCTCGGTATCGATGAGGTCCTCCGGCAGCCCGAAAATCTCGTTTATGTCGCTCTTCACCTCAGTCCTCCACCCCGTTACTTAATATTCCTCCACTAAATTTAAACCTTATCATACTCCGACGCCCTTTTCCCGTAGTATCGTCTTTATCCTGGCTATGTCCCTCCTTATGGCCCTGATCCTACCTGGGTTCTCCGGCCTCGTACCGGCGGCTACCTGGGATCTTAGCTTTACCAGCTCAGCTTGTAGCTCCCTCAGCAGCTCCTTCAGTTCCTCCACCGATTTCTCCCTGAGCTCCTTGGCCTTCAAGATCCGTCACCTCCACCTTTATGTCAGGGACCGTTATCTGGTCAGGGAACCTCACGTCCGGGTGAACGATCCTCACCCGCACGCCGATGATACCCCACTTGGTGAACGCCTCGGAGAAGCCCACGTCCACGAGTTTAGCCGGATCGCCCACCTTCTTCATGTAGCCGGCGTAGACCCTCCCCTTCTGGGCCTTGGCGTTCCTGGCACCTAACTTCCCCTTCACAACGATCTCCACGCCCCTGGCACCGGCCTCCATGATCCTCCTCACGGTGGAGTTAACCAGGGGCCTCCACCTCATACCCCTCTCGAGGGCCAGCGCTATCCTCTCGGCCTGAACCTGGGCGTCCAGGATGGGGTTCTCTACCGGGACTACCTCGATCTGGGGGTTGCTTACCTTGAACTTTTTCTTGATCTCTTCAGTAACTTCTCTTATCCTTGTCCCCTTCTTTCCTATTACCAGTCCGGGCTTGGCTGCGTAGATGATGATCCTCGTCATGAGGGGGGTCTTTATGACCTCGATCTTGGAGATGAGGGCGTCCCTGAGGCGCTTCCTCAGGTACTCCTTGATGAAGAGGACGGTCTTCCCGTCCGCCACGAACTCCCTCTCGATCATTCTTTCACCACCATCTCCACGTGGGTGGACTTGGCCCTCCTGAGCCTGAACCTCCCCTTTGGCTGCCTCTTATACCTCCTGAACCCCTTTCC
>JALUER010000002.1:0-1490 GCA_027043825.1 Microcaldota archaeon | reverse complement strand
CCTTTCCTACCCAGACGTGGATGATCCTGGCGTTCTGGGGGTCAAGCCCCTGGGACTCGGCGTTTGCCTTGACGTTCTGGATGAGCTTCAGGAAATATTTAACCGTTTTGTCCAGGAACCTGCCCGACTTCACGCCGCCCTTCACGCCCTTCCTGTGGGCCACCTTCTTGTTATACCTTCTCACGGGTATCCAATCCTTGTGCTTGAGGACCCTGTTGAGGTAGGACTCCGCCTCGGCGATCTTCATCCCCTTTATGGCCCTCCCCACCTCCCGGGCCCACTTGGTGGATATGGGGGCGTTGACCAGCATACCCTTGGCGACCTTTCCTTCAAAGGTGGCGGAGTACCTCTTCTTAGCCATTCAACCACCTCACTTCTTGGGAGCGGCCTTAGACCGGGTTGCTCCCAGTCCCTTCTCCCCGTGCTGTACGGGCTTCCTGGTGAGGGCAAACTCGCCCAGGTAGTGGCCCAGCATGGCGGCCGTGACCTTGACGGGGATGAACTCCTTACCGTTGTAGACCTCTATGGTGAGTCCTATCATCTCGGGGATGATGGGGAAGTCCCTGCAGTGGGTCCTTATCCTTGGCTGCCTCTTCCCCTCCTTCACGAGCTCCCTCGCTTCCCTTATCCTTTCGAGTAGCCTCTTCTCTTCGGGCTCGACCCTCTTCCCGCTGAGCATCCTCTCGATGCTCCTCCTGATGCGGGCAGGGGCTATCTTGGCAAACTCCTTCATGTCCATGTTGAGGAGCTGGTCCTCGGGTATGCCCCTGTAGGTGAAGACCCGTGCCATCATCTCTTCCTCCTACCTGTTCTCCTGGCGGCTATGTGGCCCACCTTTCTACCAGGTGGTGTGTTGCGGGCCACCGTTGTGGGACCGGGCGGGTGGTGCTCCTTACCACCGTGGGGGTGGTCCACCACGTTCATGGCCACGCCCCTTACCTTGGGCCACATTTTGTTCATGGCCCTCATGGCGTGGTACTTCTTCCCGGCCTTCACGAAAGGCTTGTCGTGACGGCCACCGCCTGCCACGTTGCCCACCGTGGCCCTACAGTCCGCGTCAAAGATCCTTACCTTTCCGGAGGGGAGCTTGACGTAGACCTTGTCGCCGGAGCGGGTCTGGACGATGGCATATGCCCCGGCACTTCTAACGTACTTTCCACCGTCCCCCGGAACCCCCTCTATGTTGAACACCGGGGTCCCCTCCTCCAGCTCACCCAGGGGGACGACGTTCCCCACGGCCAGGGAGGCCCCCGGCCCTATCTCGATCCAATCGTTGACTATGATGCCTTCGGCTGCGGGGACGTAGAACTTTCTGCCATCTTCCAGGGTGATCTCTGCCACCGGATATGTTCTCCCCACGTCGTGGATGAGGTTCGTTACCTGCCCCCGGAGCAACTCCTTAGCAAGGGGCGGGTAGGAGACCTTCTTTATCTTTCTCCTGTGATCCGGCCTCCTGAAGGTAGGGCTTCCCCTTCCCAGCCTCTGGACCC
>JALUER010000001.1:598-1750 GCA_027043825.1 Microcaldota archaeon | reverse complement strand
CGGAACTTTAGCCAGACCGGATAATTGTGGCCAAATATGGCAAACATGGGAGCCGATACAAGGAAGAGGTAGGAGGCCTTCAGGTAAGCAGCCAGGAGGAATGAGAGGACGGCCTTGGAGGCGTCAATGAGAACGACGGGCACCACCACAAGGGCGGCAAACGCCTTACCCCTCTCCTGAGAGAGGAGCCTGTAGAGGTTGAGCCCGCCCACATTCTTACTACCAAACTCCCTCAAGTCTGTTCCCGTCAGTAGCCTTCCGGCTATGTAAGCTGTGGGGAAGGAGCCTATGAGGTACGCCAGTACCGGTACAGAGAGATCTAGTGGGTTCATGCTCCCCACCTCAGAAGGGGCCAATGCTTAAAAACCCTTCGAAGTGGATCTCCGACATGTGTCGAATCACCATCTCTCGTTTTTCACCCTCTCTAAGAAGGAGCGCTCCCTCCCTTCAAGTAGCCTCTGTATGTTTTCCCTGTGGGAATAGAGGATAAGAACAGCAGCGAAGGTGAAGAAGGAGAGAAGTAGCGGGTCGCCTGAGAGGGCAGAGAGGGGAACGGAGGTAAGGATAGCGACGATGTTAGCCAAGGATGTATAACGGGAGAACAACACGGTGGAGAGCCAGGTAGTAAATAGGACCAAAAAGGTCCACCAGGCACCGTTGCGGGAGAGGATACCAAGGACTGTACCTACCAGTGCCCCGAAGCCCTTGCCTCCCCTGAGGCCCAGGAAGATGGAGAAGATGGCCCCGGTGAGGGCGCCCATAGCAGCGACAATAGAGAGTAAGTAAGTGGGGGCAAGGATCACAGGGAGGAGGCCCTTAAGGGCGTCGCCGAGGGCCGTAAAGAGGGCGTACTTCCCCCCGAGAACCCGGTACACGTTGGCGGCACCGATGTTGCCGCTCCCTACCTTCCTGATGTCCACACCCTTTAGCCGGGCAAGGATCCAACCGGTAGGGAAAGAGCCGAAGAGGTAACCCACCAGGAACCAGAGGAGGAGGTCCACAAAAGAAAGGGAAGGGGAAAGGTTTTAGGGATAGAGGATGTCTGGCGTCCTTGGAAATGCGGTGGCATCCATGACCTTTTCCAGGCCTAGTAGAACTGCCGTGAGCCGTTCTATCCCTAGTCCAAAACCCCCATGTGGTGGAAAACCATAC
>JALUER010000001.1:0-588 GCA_027043825.1 Microcaldota archaeon | reverse complement strand
TCTCTATGCCGTCCCCCTTCAGTATCTCCAGGGCCTCGTCGTAGTCGATGACCTCGTACTTCTTGGGGACCTCGGGGGGTGTTCCGCCGAACCGCTCGAAGAGCTCCGGATATTCGTTCAATGCTTCGGCTGCGGAGCGGTAGATGCCGAACTCGATATCCATCAGATCCTTCTTTGTAACGAAGGCGGCCTCGGCGTCGATCTCCCAGAACTCTGTGAGGTGCTTCCTGGTTCTGCTCTTTTCCGCCCGGAAGGAGGGGCCTATAGTGAAGACTCTACCCAGAGAGGGGACAAGGGCCTGCTTGTATAGCTGTCCGCTCTGGGCCAGGAAGGCCTCTCGATCGAAATATACGATGGGGAAGAGCTCTGCACCCCCTTCAGCAGCGGCGGAGATGATAATGGGAAGTGTTGTCTCTATGAATCCCTGGGAGCGAAGATAGTCCCTGACTGTCTTGAGGATGACACCCTTTAAGCGGAGCACAGCCGATACCTCAGGCTTCCTCACATCGAGCCAGCGGTACTTTATACGTTTGGAGTAGTCGGTGGGGGTCTTTCCGGTGAGGTCGATGGGGGTTGGTTTGGAAGGGG